>NZ_JBHXNP010000078.1:0-44752 GCF_042719495.1 Streptomyces sp. NPDC058525 | reverse complement strand
GCGTACCAGGAGCGGGTGGAGCCAAATCAACTTCTTACACCCCGTGGAGCCACTTCACGTTCCCACCCTGGAGCCCAAAGAAGTGCTTACAGACAGGTCAGGACGAGGGCGGACTCGTGGGTCTCGACCTCGAAGAGGCCCGTGCGGTCGACCGTCAGGATCAGGGTGGCCTCCTGGCCTGCGGGCAGGGCGAGTTCCTTGTCGTAGCCGTGGACGTGCAGGGTGTCCGCGCGGTCGCTGGTGACGCGCAGGGCGACCCGTTCGCCGCGCCGCAGCTCGGTGCGGGCGGGAGCGGGGCTGACCTTGCCGTCCCGGACGGTGATGGTGACCGTCCGATCGGCCTGCTCCGGCGGGGTGCTGCCGTGGTCGTGGCCGCCGGGCTGGCCCGGGGCTGCTGCTGTGGCGGTGAGCGGGGTCGTGCCCTCGACCGGCTTGCCGGACACCGCCCAGGCGGTGTGGTCGTCGGCGTACAGGCGGACGGTCAGGGTGTGCGTGCCCTCGGGGACCTGTGCGGCGGGCAGGTGGAACCAGGGGCCGTACAGCCGGGCCAGTTTGCGGCCGTCGAGCTCCAGGTGGGCGTGGCCCGCGCCCGCGAGGGCGGCGCCGCCGGCGCTGTCGGGGGTGAAGCGGAAGTTCTTCACCGCCAGTTGGAGGTTCCAGCCGTCCTCCGAGTCCGGGCGGGCGGTGAGCCGCACCTCCGGCGCGCCCTCCGCCGGGACCTCGCGAAGCCGGTGGCCGGCGCCGTCGTCGGCGGTGAGCAGGGTGCCCGTGTTCCCGGAGGCCTGCTCGTGGGTGGTACCGGGCTTGTGGTGGGTGGTGGCCCGCCCACCACAACCCGTCGCCGCCGCGCAGACCAGCAACAGGACCAGCCCGAGCAGCGCAGCGCCGCGGACGGGGCGGACACGGCCGGTCGGCCTCCCGGAGAACGGGCGGGCGCCCACGGCCCGGCTGTCCAGAGCCGGGCTGGCGGTCCCGGCCGGCCTCGCGGGGGCGGGGCGGGTCGTCACGGTCGGCCTCGCGGAGACAGAGCGAGGGGAGTCAGCCCCCTCGCCAAGGTCGCGGTGGGGCGTCACAGTCGACCGCTCCGGGGCCGGGCGTACAGCCGCGTGCCCGCTTCCCGGAGCCGGGCGGGCGGTCACGGCCAGCCTCGCGGGGGCGGGGCGAGCGGCCACCGCCCGCTCGCCAAGGTCGGGGCGGGGCGGCACTGTCAGCCTCCCCGGGGCCGGGCGTACAGCCGCAGGCCGACTGTCCCGAGCCGGGGCGGCGGTGACGGCCGGCCTCGCGAGGGCTGGGCGGGCGGCCACGGGCTGCTCGCCGAGGGTGGGGCGGGGCGGCACTGTCGGCCTCCCCAGGGCCGGGCGTCCAGCCGCGTGCCCGCTGCCCGGAGCCGGGCTGACGGTCACGGCCAGCCTCGCGGGGGCGGGGCGAGCGGCCACAGCCCTCTCGCCAAGGTCGGGGCGGGGCGGCACTGTCGGCCTCCCCGGGGCCGGGCGTACAGCCGCGGGCCCGCTGCCCGGAGCCGGGCTGACGGTCACGGCCAGCCTCGCGGGGGCTGGACAGGCGGTCACAGCCCGCTCCCCCAGGCCGGGGCGTGCCACCGCGGTTGGCCTCACCGAGGCAGAGCGAGGGGGCTCAGCCTGCTTGGCGAGGGTGGGGTGGGGGGGCATGGGCGGCCTTCCCGGGGCCGGGTGGTCGGTCATCGGCTGGGGTCTGTGGGTGGGGGCGGGGAATTCGGGGTTGGGGTGGGTGGGGGTTCGGTGGCGTGGGGCGGGGTTGGGGTGGCTGGGCTGGCTGGGGCTGGGTTGGCGGCCGCCGCCGTGGGGGCGGCCGCCGTGGGGGCGGCCGCAGTGGGGGCCGCCGCAGTGGGGGCCGCCGCAGTGGGGGCCGCCGCAGTGGGGGCCGCCGCAGTGGGGGCCGCCGCAGTGGGGGTGACCGCCGGCGTGGGGGCGGGGGCCGGGGTCGTCGTGGGGGCCTGGGGGGTGGGGTGGGGGCGGGCTGAGGCGATGACGGTCCATAGGACCCAGGTCACGGCGAGGAGGGACCGGGCCCAGGCGGGGCTCAGGGGGGTCCAGGGGATCATCAGGACGGCCTTGTCGAAGGCGTCCAGCAGGGTCAGGCCGGCCAGGAGCAGGGTCAGGCGGGCCAGCCAGGGGCGGGTCGGGCGCAGGGCCAGCCCGGTGCCCGCCCACCACAGTCCGAGGAGGAGGAGGGCCAGGGCGGGTACGAAGGTGGAGACCAGGCCGGTCGTGGAGCCGGCCACGTCCAGGGCCAGGCCCGCCAGGCCCAGCAGCGCGGCGACCGTGCCCAGGCGCGAGCCGCGCAGGCGGCGCCACCACAGCACGCCGCCGACCAGGAGCAGGACGCCCGCCACGGCCAGTGCGATCTGGGTCTCGACCCGTTCCAGACCGCTGGCGCCGTACCAGTCGCAGCCCGCCGGGAGCCTGCGCGCCTGGACGTTGTAGTCCGCGCAGACGAGGAGCTGGACCAGCTTCACCGGTTCGCCGACCAGGCGGGCCGAGGCGCCGGTGACGTCGCCGCGGGCCGCGCCGCACTGGGGGACGGTGCCCGGGGTGGAGCCGTCGGGGCCGTCCTGCCAGCAGTTGCCGCGGCCCTGGCCGTCCCACCACACGTCCATGCCGTTGGGGCGGGAGGCGCCGGACTTGTCCTTGCCCAGGGTGTTCGCGGCGTACCGGTTGTGGTGGGAGGTGTCGGCCTGCTTCGACCACGCCTCCTCGCCGCGGATGAAGGCGGGGACCGCGCTGAGGTAGAAGCCCGCGCGCTGGTGGCCGTACACCCAGTTGTCCTCGTACAGGTTCCAGTTGCCGCCCGCGGTGATGATGCCGGTGCCCGGGGGCATGGAGATCTGCGGGCAGACGACGCCGCGTTCGTAGCCGCGCTCGGCGGGCGGCTTGGCGCAGGTGCCGTCGGCGACGTACCGGTAGTAGTCCTGGTTGTTGTCGTGGATCAGGTTGCGTTCGAACTTGGCGTGGTTCTGCGGGAGTCCGGGGTGTCCGGGGAAGGCGCTGTCCATCGAGGCGCCGCCCATGTTCTGGTCGAACTCGTTGTCGTGCACCCACACCGAGTCGCCCGCGGTGCCGGAGTAGCCGACCATGTTGTGGTGGCTGCGGCAGCCGGTGATCTCGATGGAGTAGCGGGGCACGTCGTAGCCCCGGCCGTCGTTGATGTTGGAGGCGCTGCCGGGGTAGATGCCGGAGTCGCCGTTGCCGTACGACTCGCAATTCTTGTAGAGCCCGTGGTCGCTGGCGAAGGTGAGGAAGCCGTACTCGTCGTTCCACCGGGTCAGCACGTCGTCGATGACGAAGCCGTCGCCCGCCAGCACGTACAGCGAGTTGAAGGTGGTGCGCTGGGCGGTGAAGTTGCGGAAGTAGATGCCGTTGGACTTGTCGGCGCGCAGGGCGTTCAGCTTCTGGTACTTGGCGTCGATCACCACGTCGAGGCGTGAGGCGCCGGTGCCCTCGATCTGGAGGTTCGTCTTGCCGAGGATGGCGACGAGGTTCTGGTTGTGGCGGCAGGCCACCTGCTGCTCGTAGCTGAGGATCTGATAGCCGAGCGAGGAGTCCGGGGCCTTCAGGTTCGCGCACTCCCCCGTGGGCTTGCCCAGGGAGGGCTCCTCCTCGTAGAGGCCGGGGAGGATCGCGATGTTCATCCCGGGCCGGTCGACGGCGTCGACGGCCTCCTGGAGGTGGCGGTAGCCGCTCTTCTCGCAGCGCTCGTACAGGGCGAGGTTGCGCTGTCTGAGGTCCTCCGGGAAGGCGGATATCCGGCGTTCGAATTCGGGGCGGCCGGTCTTGCAGACCAGGAGGTCGGGCTCGGCCTTGCGGTACTCGGGCACCGATCCGGACCCGTCCGGGAGGGTGACGGGGCGCTCCTCGTGCGCGCGGGCGGCGGGCGCGGCGGCGAAGAGGGACAGGAGGGCGAGGAGGGCGGCGAGGAGCGCCGCCGGCACGGCAGGGAACCTGCGGGTCCACGACATGCGCGAGAGAGTAGAGCAATGTTCATCTTTTGTGATCCCCCTCTGCGCGAATCCGTCGGCGGCCCGGAAGACGGCCGCTCCGCCCGGGACCCCGTTGACGTGCGGGCCGCGGAATCCTACTGTCGACCATAGGATTCCTTCGACGGAGCGGGAGCGACACATGAGCGAGCAGGCCAGGAAGACGGCGGCGGGGCTGGAATACCTCACCGGCTTCGGCAACGAGCACAGCTCGGAGGCCGTCCCCGGCGCCCTGCCGATCGGCCGGAACTCGCCCCAGCGCGCTCCCCTGGGCCTGTACGCCGAGCAGCTCAGCGGCTCCGCCTTCACCGAGCCGCGCACCCACAACCGCCGCTCGTGGCTCTACCGGATCCGCCCCTCGGCCGCGCACCCGCCCTTCACCCGGACCGACAACGGGGCCGTGCGCACCGGCCCCTTCACCGAGATGCCGGCGGACCCGAACCGGCTCCGCTGGAACCCGCTGCCCGACCCGGCCCCCGGCACCGACTTCCTGGCCGGCCTGTGGACCCTCGGCGGCAACGGCGACGCCGCCCAGCGCACCGGCATGGCCATCCACCTCTACGCGGCCAACGCCTCCATGCGCGACCGGGTGTTCAGCGACTCCGACGGCGAGCTGCTGATCGTCCCCGAGCGCGGCGGGCTGCTGCTGCGCACCGAGCTCGGCCTGCTCGCCGTCCGGCCCGGCGAGATGGCCCTGATCCCGCGCGGCGTCCGCTTCCGCGTCGAGCTCCTGGACACCGACGGCGACAGCGGGAGCGGCAACGGGAGCGGCAGCGCCGCCGCCCGCGGCTATGTCTGCGAGAACTACGGCCAGCCCTTCGAGCTGCCGAACCTGGGCCCGATCGGCGCCAACGGCCTCGCCGCGTCCAGGGACTTCCGGGCGCCGGTGGCCGCGTACGAGACCCCCGAGCTCCTCGACCGCCCGACGGAGGTGGTCAACAAGTTCTGCGGCAACCTGTGGTCCGCCACCTACGACCACTCGCCGCTCGACGTCGTCGCCTGGCACGGCACCCACGTCCCGTACGTCTACGACCTGCGCCGCTTCAACGTGCTCGGCTCGATCAGCTACGACCACCCCGACCCGTCGATCTTCACGGTCCTGACCTCGCCCTCCGACACCCCGGGGCTGGCGGGCGTGGACTTCGTGGTCTTCGCCCCGCGCTGGCTGGTCGGCGAGGACACCTTCCGCCCGCCGTACTTCCACCGCAACGTGATGAGCGAGTACATGGGCCTGATCGAGGGCGCCTACGACGCCAAGGCCGAGGGGTTCGTGCCGGGCGGCGGCTCGCTGCACAACATGATGTCCGCGCACGGCCCGGACCGGGAGACCTTCGACCGGGCCAGCGCCGCCGAGCTGAAGCCGCAGAAGATCGACGACGGCCTGGCCTTCATGTTCGAGACCCGCTGGCCGATCACCGCCACCGCCCAGGCGGCCGGCGCGGACCACCTCCAGCGCGCATACGACGACGTGTGGCAGGGCCTGCAGCGCCACTTCCGCGCCTGACCTGCACTGCATACCCTGCGTACCGCGCCTGCGCCGCGCAGTGTCGACGTCCAGCCGTACGGAGAGCCACCCGTGACCGCCTTCGCCCCCGACTCTCTGGTCCTGAACCGGAAGCTGCCCCTCTGGTACCAGGTGTCACAGTCGTTGCGCGCCTCGATACTGGGGCGCACCCCGGACGCCTCGCTGCGCCTGCCCACCGAGGAGCAGCTCGCCGAGCACTACGGGGTGAGCGTGCTGACCATGCGGCAGGCGCTCAAGGAGCTGGAGGGTGAGGGCCTGATCAGCCGGCACCGGCGGCGCGGCACCTTCATCGAACCGGGTGCGCGGCGCGGGGCCCCGGTGCGGCTGCTGGGGTCGGTCGACGCGATCGTGGCCCAGCAGTCGGGCGACCGTACGACGATTCTCGGCCACGGGCGCACGGCGGTGTCCGGGGAGCTGCTGGAGCACTTCCCGGACACCCCGGAGGTGGTCACCTACCGCCGGCTGCGCCACGATCCCGCGAGCGGCGAGCCGACCAACTGGGCGGAGAACGCGGTCCTCCCGCAGTTCGCCGACGCGGTCGAGCTCGCCGATCTCGAACGGTGGCCTATGACGAAGGTCCTGCGGGACGTCGTCGGGGTGCGCATCAGCCGGATCACCGACACGGTCGAGGCGCGGCTCGCCGACCCGGAGACGGCCGAGCTGCTCCAGGTGCCGCTGCTCAGCCCGATCCTGCACTACACGGGCGTCACCTACGACGAGGACGGCCGGGTGGTGGACGTGGCGCGCATCCGCTACCGGGGCGACCGGTTCTCCTTCACGGTGACGGTCGACGCGCACTGATCCGGGCCGCGCCGGTCCGACGCGCACTGATCCGGCGCGCGCCTGTCCCTAGGCGCCCCGGTCCCTAGGCGCACCGTTCGGACGCGCCCCGGTCGGACGCGCCCCGGTCCGACGCGCCCCGGTCCGACGCGCTCCGGTCCGGGGGGCGTCGGGTCACTTCTCGTCGTCTTCCCTGCCCCGCTCGCCCTCCGCCTGCGACGGCGTGGTCCGCATCGTCTGGGGGTGCTGCTGCTTGCGCTGGGTCTCGTCCATGTCCTCGTCGAGCCGCTCGCCCTCGGCCTGCGAAGGAGTCGAGTATTCGTCGTACTGGCTCATGACCGTCTCCTCGGTCGGTACGGTGCACGGATACGGTACGCAGATGGCAGCGTATGCGTACATAAGGAGCGTAGCGCTTCGGCCTGGACACAGCCCGGCCGCCGGATCCCGTCGCTACCATCGGCGGCGTGAGCGCTGACACCCCGCTGCCGGACCTGCTGCTGGACGAACTGATGCCCTGGGCCGTGGGCGGCCTGCGCCTGGGCCGGGACTGGGTGGCCGCGCCCGATCCGGCCGCCCTGCGCGCCCGGTGGGCCGCCCTGACCAGCGCCGAAGGAGCCGAGCGGGACCGCCTGTTCCGCCCGAGCCGCAGCCGTACGCCCGCCGCCGGGGCCGCCGCGCTGCCCGGCCAGCGCTCGGCGGCGACGGCCCGTTTCACCGATGAGCCCGGCCCGTTCCCCGACCCCGTACGGGTGCTCCGCGAGCCCTTCGACGAGCAGTGGCTGCTGCCCGACCAGCGGCTCATCGACACGGCCCGGCCGGAGCTGTGGCGGGTCCTGGACGAGCACCAGCTGTTCCTCGTGGAGACCCCGGACCCGCTGGTCACCGCGCACCTCCCGGCCGGCCGGCTCGGCCGGATCCGCCCGCTGCACCGGCGCCCCGGCGGCGCCGAGCCGAACCTCGCGCCCGGCCTGCTGCCGCTGCTGGGCGAGCGGTACGGCGGCTGGGTCGCCCCGGAGGACGTGCTGTGCTGGATCCTGGCGGCGGGCCGCCCGGGACCGCGCGGCTACGAGGTCCCGCTGGCCGCCGATCCCGGCCGCTGGCGGGCGGGGCTGGAGCTGGGGCACCGGCTGCTCACGGTCCAGCTGCGCGGGGCCCGCGGGGGCGAGCCGCCGCGGCTGCCCGGCGGGCGCCGCCCGTACGTCCGCTCGGCGGTGACGGCATGGCCGCACGAGGTCGCGTACGACGCGGCGAGCGAGACGCTGAGCTTCGGCGGCGGGACCGTGTCGCCCGTACCGCCCGGTGCGTGGGAGTACGATGCGCACGGCGTGCGGGTGCTGGAGGCCTGGTTCACCGCCCGCGGCACGCACCGGGACCCGGCCGCCGACGGGCTTGAGGCGCTGGGTCCGGCCGAGTGGCCGCAGGCCTGGACCTCGGAGCTGCTGGCCCTGGTCACGACCTTGGCACTGCTGGCCGATCTGGCGCCGGAGCGGGCCGCGTTCGAACCCGGCCCCGCCCTGACCGCGGACGAGCTGCGCGCGGCCGGGGTGCTGCCGCCGCCGCGCTGGGCCAGGCGCCCGGCCTCGGTGCTGGACCATCAGGAGGAGGGCCCGGGCGGGCAGTTCGCACTGCTCTGACGCAACGCCGGGGCGCTGCCGGGCCGGCGCGGCGAGGCCACCGAGCCGCCGCGTCCGCCCGGCACCGCCAGGCCGTCCAACCGCCGAACCGCCGGGCCGCCAGGCCGCCAGGCCGCCGGGCCGTCGGGCCGTCGGGCCGCCGGCCCGCCAAGCCGTCCAACCGCCAAGCCGCCAAGCCGTCGGCCCGCCAAGCCGTCCAACCGTCGGGCCACCGAGCCGCCGCGCCGCCGCCCTAAGAGCCCCACGCCCCCAGCAGTCGTGACACCGAGCGGTCGAAGACGGCCGCCATGTCCAGGGCCGCGCCGGGGACCGGGCCGCCGGCCGTGACGGCCGCCGCCAGGCGCGGGTACTGCCCGGTGGCCAGCCGTGAGCCGAGCCAGGCCGTCCGTGCGCCCTGCTCCTCCGTCTCGCTCCAGGGCAGCGACCTGGCCCGCTCGGCCAGGGCCAGTTCGCCCGCCACGTACGTCGCGACGGTGCCGTTGACGGCCGCGACCAGCTCCAGCTTCTCGGCGGCCGGCACGTCCAGCGGCGCCAGGCAGTCGAGGCTGTACTCGAGGTAGCGCAGGGCGTTCGGGCTGAAGCCGTAGACGGGGCTCAGCAGGCGCGGCAGCCACGGGTGGCGGTGCATCAGCGCCCGCGTCTGGCGGGCCAGCGCGAGCATGTCGGCGCGCCATTCGCCGGCCGGCGGGGGGAAGGCGTACTCCCCGCTGACCGCGTCGACCATCAGCTCGTACAGGTCCTCCTTGCGCGGCACGTAGTTGTAGAGGGACATGGTCCCCGCGCCGATCCCGGCCGCCACGCGCCGCATGGAGACGGCCTCGATCCCCACCTCGTCGGCGATCCGCACCGCCTCGGCGGCGATCGACTCGCGGCTGTGCGCGGGCCTGGGTCCGCGGCCGGCCCGCTGGGGGCGGGACCAGATCACTTCGGGTTCAGCGGGTCGCCCGCCGGCTGTCATCGCTCAGATCACCTCGTCGTCTCGCCACCATCTTAGTTACGTACGCCGTACGTAGTGAGGTACGGTGGCGCACATGACGACTACGTACGCTGTACTTAGTGAAGGTCTGGAGAAGAACTACGGGCAGGTCCCCGCCCTGCGCGGCCTCGACCTCGCCGTGCCCGCGGGCACGGTCTGCGGTCTCCTGGGCCCCAACGGCGCGGGCAAGACCACGGCCGTCCGGATCCTCACCACCCTCACCGCACCCACCGGCGGCCGCGCGCTCGTGGCCGGACACGACGTCGCCCGCGCTCCCGCGGCCGTCCGCCGCGCCATCGGGGTCACCGGCCAGTACGCCTCCGTCGACGGGGACCTGACGGGCCGGGAGAACCTGCGGCTCTTCGCCCGGCTCGCCGGACTGCGCGGCTCCGCCGGCCGCGACCGCGCCGACGGGCTGCTGGAGCGCTTCGGCCTCGGCGAGGCGGCGGACCGGGTCGCGGGCACCTGGTCGGGCGGCATGAAGCGGCGGCTGGACCTCGCCGCCGGACTGATCGCCGGCCCCCGCGTGCTCTTCCTCGACGAGCCGACGACCGGCCTCGATCCGGCGGCCCGGGAGCACATCTGGACCGCGGTACGGGAGCTCGCCGACGAGGGCACCACCGTGCTGCTGACCACCCAGTACCTGGAGGAGGCCGACCGGCTCGCCGACGACGTCGTGGTCGTCGACCGGGGCCGGGCCGTCGCGCACGGCGCCCCCGCCGGCCTCAAGGCCCGGATCGGGGCGTACGCCGAGGTCACCGTCCCCGCGCGCGAGGCGCTCGCGGGCGCGGCCGTCGTACTGGACCAGCTGACCGGCGGCCGGCCCGCGCTCGACGAGGAGCGGCTGACGGTCGGCGTCACCGTGCTCGACCCGGGCCTCACCCTGCCCCGGATCATCCGCGAGCTCGACACCTGCGGAGTCCCGGTGACCGACGCGACCCTGCGCCCGCCCACCCTCGACGAGGTGTTCCTGCGCCTCACCCGGACCCCGGCGGCCCCGGAGCAGAACCCGACCCTCAAGGAGAACGCGGCATGAGCACCCTGCTGTCCGACGGCGGTGCCGTCCTCACCCGCCAGCTCCAGAAGGCCCGGCACGCCCCCGGGCTGCTGATCCTGACCCAGACCATGCCGGTCACGATGCTGCTGTTCTTCGGCTACGTCTTCGGCAGCGCGCTCGCCATGCCGGGCGCCGAGTACCGGGAGTTCCTGGTTCCCGGACTGCTCGCCGCGACCGCCGCGAACGGGCTGATGACCGGCTTGTTCACCGCCGCACAGGACGCCCACCGCGGGGCGACGGACCGGTTCCGGACGCTGCCGATGAGCCGGAGCGCCGTGCCGCTCGGGCAGACCGCCGCGGACCTCCTCACCACCGCCGTCTCGATGGTGCCGCTGATGCTGGTGGGGCTGGCGATGGGCTGGCGCATCGAGAACGGCCTGCCGGGCGCACTCGGGGCCTTCGGCCTGCTGCTGCTGTTCCGTTTCGCCACCGCGTGGGTCGGCACGTACCTCGGCCTGCTGAGCAGGAGCGAGGAGGCGGCCGGCCAGCTCGGCGGCGCCACCTTCGTACTGCCGATGCTGTCCAGCGCGTACCTGCCGACCGCCGGGCTCCCCGGGTGGCTGCGTACGGTCGCCGAGTGGAACCCGATCAGCGCCGTGGCCACCGCCGTGCGCGAGCTGTGCGGCAACGCCGGGGCCGAGGCCGCGGCGGGCGCCGCCTGGCCCGCCGCCCATCCGGTGGCCGGGGCCGTCGCCTGGTCGCTCGCCCTGCTCGGGCTCTTCGTTCCGCTGGCCACGCGCCGGTTCGCACGCGGCCTCGCCGGCTGACCTGGCGGCGCAGGGGGGTGACAGGACAGGGCCGGACGGGATAGGCATCGGTGCCATGGACACCGAAAGCGCCGCGCCCGCGCCCGAGCCCCTCCCCCTCGCCGGCATCACCGTCGTCGCCGTCGAACAGGCCGTCTCGGCCCCCTTCGCCACCCGCCAGCTCGCCGACCTCGGCGCCCGGGTGATCAAGGTCGAGCGCCCCGACGGCGGCGACTTCGCGCGCGCCTACGACACCACCGCGCACGGCCTCGCCTCGCACTTCGTGTGGGCCAACCGCGGCAAGGAGTCGCTCGCGCTCGACCTGAAGGACCCGCGCGGCCGGGAGGTCCTGCACGGGCTGCTGGCCGGCGCCGACGTCTTCGTGCAGAACCTCGCGCAGGGCGCGGCGGCCCGGCTCGGGCTCGACTCGGCCGCCCTGTGCGCGCGGTACCCGCGCCTGGTCGCCGTGGACGTCTCCGGCTACGGCGCCGAGGGACCGTACGCCCACAAGCGCGCCTACGACATGCTCGTGCAGTGCGAGGCGGGCCTGGTCTCGGTGACCGGCACCCCGGAGCAGCCCGTCAAGGCGGGGATCCCGGCAGCCGACATCGCGGCGGCCATGTACGCCTTCTCGGGGGTGCTCGCGGCCCTGCTGCGCCGCGGTGTCACCGGGCGCGGGGGCCGGGTGGAGGTGTCCATGCTGGACGCGCTGGCCGAGTGGATGGGGCATCCGCTGCACCACACCATGCACGGCGGCGAGCAGCCCGTACGGACCGGTCTCGCGCACGCGGTGATCGCTCCGTACGACGCCTACGCGACGGCCGACGGCGACCGGGTGCTGCTGTCGGTGCAGAACGACCGGGAGTGGCGGCGGCTCGCGCAACAGGTGCTGGAGCGGCCCGAACTGGCGGAGGATCCGGGGTTCGCGACGAACGCGGCGCGCACCGGCAACCGGGAGAAGACCGACGCGGTGGTGGCGCAGGCCCTGGGCCGGCTGGGCGCGGACGAGGCGATCGGGCGGCTGGAGGCGGCGGGCATCGCGTGCGCGCGGCTGAACTCGGTGGCCCAGCTGGCGGGCCATCCGCAGCTGGCCGCCCGCGACCGCTGGCGTGAGGTGGGGTCACCGGCCGGTCCGCTGCGGGCCCTGCTCCCGCCGATCGGACTGCCGGGCGGCGCGGCACCGCACATGGGTGCGGTGCCCGCGCTGGGTGAACACACCGAGACCCTGCTGCGCGCCCTGGGGATGGCGGGCGCGCAGATCTCGGAACTGCGCCGGGAGGGTGTCGTGGCGTAGGGCCGGGTGAGCCGGAGCCGAGCCGAAGGGAAGGCCGCGGTACGGGGACTGTTACGAGCGGCGGCTGCCGAAGAGCGTGCGACGCAGACGGCGCAGCGGCGCGAAGAGCGAGACGCGCGCGCTCCGGCTCCGCAGGCGGTGCGTGTGGTCGCGGGAGGTGAGCTCGCGCATCAGCAGCGTCGCCTCGGCGGTCTCCCGGTGCGGGACGGCAGGTCCGCCCAGCACGGCGAGATGGCGGTCGAGGCGCGAGCTGGTCGCGCTGCTGCCGCAGGTGATGGCAGGCACGCGAGGCGGCCTGCTGCGCATTGCTATCTGTTCCATGTTCTCTCCCCACCCGTACGAAGGCACCCGGCCCGGGCAGGTTAACCCTATCGCCCCCGCGTCGCCCTCGGGTATCCCGGTGGTGTGAATTACCCCTATCAGTACGGGGAGTTGACGATTACTCAGCGGAGTCGACGGTCACTCTCCGCACAGGCGCGCCGATTTCGGAGGACGCCGGCGCGAGTCACGTCACGACAGGGGCCACTTCGGGCACACTGCGCTAACTTGGAGTGATCGACTGGTGACCCATGGGGGCTCGTGTGAGTCGTAATGTGGCCGATGTGGACGGGGAATCGAGCCCCGATCGTGTCATCGCGGGCCGGTACCGCCTGCTGGATCCCCTCGGCCGCGGCGGAATGGGCATCGTGTGGCGGGCCCGGGACGAGGTGCTGGCCCGCGAGGTCGCGGTCAAGGAGGTACGGGCGCCCGCCGGGCTGGAGCCCGCCGAACTCCAGCGGCTGTACCGGCGGCTGGAGCGGGAGGCCTGGGCCGCGGCCCGGGTCTCGCACCGCGGGGTCGTCACGGTCTACGACGTGGCCTCCGAGGACGGCCGGCCCTGGATCGTGATGGAGCTGGTGCGCGGGCTCTCGCTGGCCGACGTACTGGACGCCGAGGGGCCGATGTCCCCGCAGCGCGCCGCGCACCTCGGGGAGCAGGTGCTGGCCGCGCTGCGCTCCGCGCACGAGTCGGGGGTGCTGCACCGGGACGTGAAGCCCGGGAACGTGCTGATCGCCAACGACGGCCGGGTGGTGCTGAGCGATTTCGGGATCGCGAGCCTGGAGGGCTCGTCGGCGATCACGATGACGGGCGAGGTGGTCGGCTCCCCCGAATTCCTCGCTCCGGAGCGGGCGTTGGGGCGGGAGCCCGGGTCCGAGTCCGATCTGTGGTCGCTCGGGATCATGCTGTACGCGGCCGTCGAGGGGACCACGCCGTTCCGGCGGGAGACCCCGGTGGACACGCTGCGGGCCGTGGTGGACGAGGAGTTGCCGCCGCCGCGCCGGGCCGGGGCGCTGACGCCGGTACTGGAGGGGCTGCTGCGGAAGGACCCGGCCGAGCGGCTGCCCGCGGCGGAGGCGGCCCGGATGCTGCGGGTGGTGGGCGCGGGCGGCGCCGTACGGGCCTCCGGCGGGCCGGTGTCGGGTCCGGACTCGCCGACGGCCATCGCGCAGCACCACCGGCAGGAGCCGCGGCCCGTCCCGAACGGGGGGCCACACGGGCAGTCGTACGGAGGGCCCACGCCGCCGATGGCCGGGCCCGGGCCCGGGCAGGCGCCGCGCGGGGGTCGGGCCGGGACGGTGCTCACCGTCGGGATCGTGGTGATGCTGGTGGCGCTGGCCGTGCTGGGGTGGCTGCTGCTGAAGGACCTGGGCGACAAGGAGGGCGGCAGCGGCGGAGCCGGCCCGACGGGCTCGGCGACCACCGCCCAGGCGGCCACCACCCCGGCCTCCGTCTCCCCGTCCGCCCCGGCACCGTCCTCGGCCCCGCCCTCCGCTTCGGCTTCGGCTTCCGCTTCCGCTTCCGCCGGGCCGGAGCAGCACGTCTCGGTGTACGTGGACACCGTGCGCGCCTCGTACCGCGGCAGCTGCCCGCCGTCCGCGGAGCGCGCGCCCTCGTTCACGGCCACGGTGGAGGTGGAGCGGCTTCCGGTGACGCTGGAGTACCGCTGGGCCACGCGGAGCGGGAAGACCTCCGGCCCCGGCTGGCAGTCCCTCGCGTACGAGGAGGGCGGGCCGAGGAGCAGACGGCTGGAGCACGCCGAGCTGACGCACGCGCCGGGTGCGGGGTACGAGGACGCGGTCCGGCTGGAGGTGCGGGGGCCGGCCGAGGTGGCCACGGAGTGGGTCGCCACGTCCGTGACGTGCGAGGAGGAGACCCCGACGAGCGGGGCCTCCTCCCCTGGCGCGAGTGCGTCACCGAGCCCGCAGGCCGAGCCGACGGCGGAACCGTCCGCCGGCTCCCTGGCCCGTCAGCCCGCGGCCCGTCAGGCGGCGTTGGTGAAGACGGGCAGGTAGCCGCTGGACTGGCCGGCGGCGGTGGGGTGGTACGACTCTCCGATGTTGAGCCAGTTGACGCTGTGCAGCCACGCGCTGCCGGAGCAGATCTCGTGGCCCGTGAAGGCGCCGGCGACCGAGGCGAAGGCGAACCCGTGGTCGGCGGCGCGCTTGGCGATGGCGGCGTTGAGGTGGTCGGCCGCGCCGTTGATGGCGGCGCGCTCGCCCTCGGTCAGGCCGGTGGTGCAGGTGCCGTTCAGCTTGTAGAAGCGGGGATAGCCGAGGACGACGACCCGGGCGTTCGGGGAGCGGCTGTCGATCGCGTTGTAGACCTGGTCGAGGCGGCCGGGGAGGGTGGAGTTCACGTACGCCTTGGCCTCGTTGACGCGGCTGACGCAGGTGGACTCCGACTGGAGCACACAGGTCGTCATGACGTCGGAGAATCCGGCGTCGTTGCCGCCGATGGTGATGCTGACCAGGTCGGTGCCGGAGTTCAGCGGGGTGAGCTGGTTGGCGAGTACGTCGTTGGTGCGGGCGCCTGAGCATGCGACGAAGGAGAAGGTCTGCGGGGCGTGGGACGCGGCCCACAGGGCCGGGTAGGCGCGGGGGGTGCGCTTGCAGGCGCCGCTCCCGCTGTCGTAGTTGCCGGCGCCGACGCCGGAGGAGTACGAGTCGCCGAGGGCGACGTATCCGAAGTCGGCCTGGGCGGCAGCCGCCGCCTGGCCCGCGCCGAACAGGGCGGCGCCGGCGGCCAGTAACAGGGTGGAGGCGAGCGCGGCGAGACGTGGCATCTTCATGCTCATGTGTGCGGCTCCTTGTGGGGGTTACTCCTGAGTCCGTGGTACAAGGAGCCGGGGTTGGCTGGAAGTGTTCATGCCAAGAATTTTCGGCGCAGAGTTGCCTTCCGAATCTTCACCGCCGGGGTGTTTGAAGAGGGAACCCGGCCACTCGATCCGGCGAAACACGGGTGCACGAGGGCACGGTGTGCCGGATCATGGGCGCCATGCCAGCCAACCCGCATGACGCGCTGCCGATCCGGCTCAATGTCGACGACAGCGATTCGCCGTCGGACGTCGTCGATGCGCTGTTCCTCGGCCGGTTCGCGTCCGGCGAGCAGCCGTTCTCGCACAGCGTGTCGATCGACCGGGTCCGGCCGGACGCCGGCCTGCTGCCGCCCGAGGCCACCGTGTTGCGCTCGGCGCGCGACAGCGACCGCAGCGCCACGCTCGCCGAAGGCGAGGGCTGGACCATGCTCGTCTCGCGCTGGAGCCGGGGCGCGGACGTCACGGTCACCGCCGTCAGCGACGAACTCGCCGCCGGGGTGCTCGGCCGGGCCACGGAAGGGGCCCAGGACGACCCCGAACCGCAGCCGGAGAACGTCACGATGGGCTTCTGGTACGTCTCCCCGCGGCGCGGCCCGTACCGGACGACCCGCCAGATCGCGGCCGGGACCTGGGCGGAGGTCCGGCCCAACTACACGGCGCCGGTGGCCTCGGCGATGGACCGGCTGATGAAGGTGACCCCGGACGACATCGCGGGCCGGCTGCTCCTGCTGCACGGCCCGCCGGGCACGGGCAAGACCTCGGCGCTGCGCACGCTGGCCCGGTCCTGGCGGGACTGGTGCCAGGTGGACTGCGTGCTGGATCCGGAGCGGCTGTTCAACGACGTGGGCTACCTGATGGACATCGCGATCGGCGAGGAGGAGGGCACGGCGAAGGGCCGCTGGCGGCTGCTGCTCCTGGAGGACTGCGACGAGCTGATCCGCGGCGAGGCGCGGCACACGGCGGGCCAGGCCCTGTCCCGGCTGCTGAACCTGACGGACGGTCTGCTGGGGCAGGGCCGCAACGTCCTGGTCGGCGTGACGACGAACGAGGACCTCGAACGGCTCCACCCGGCGGTGGTCCGGCCGGGGCGCTGCCTGGCCCGCATCGAGGTGGGCCGGCTGACCCATCGCGAGGCGGTGGACTGGCTGGGCACCGAGGAGGGCGTGTCCCGCGAGGGGGCGAGCCTGGCCGAACTCTTCGCCCTCCGGCGCGGGACGGGCCCGGCGGCCGTCCTCCCACCCCAGCCGCACACGTCGGAGGCGGGCCTGTACCTGTAGGGCAGCGCCCTGGCCTGCCGGTCCCGCCTCAAACGCCGGCGAGGCCGAAACACCGGGGCTCCGTCCCCGCACCCCCGCGCCTCAATCGCCGGCGGGGCTGAGATACCGGGGCTCCGCCCCCTGCCTCCCCGCGCCTCAATCGCCGGCGCGGCTCAAAGACCTGGGGCTCCGCCCCAGACCCCGCGCCTCAAACGCCGGCGGGGCTGGATTTGGCCGGCGTTGGCTCACAAGTGCCGCTGGCGGGCTGCGCAATTTCAGCCCCGCCGGCGTTTGAGGCGTGGGGGCTAGTTGGTCGTGTAGCGGGCTCGTAGGGCTTCGGTGGCGGCCGCCAAGGCTTCCGGCTCGGTCAGGCCCAGCCTCCGCGCCCGGTCCGCGAACGCCTGCGCCGCGGCCACCGCCTCCCGCGACGCCCCCTCCCCCGCGGCGACGAACGTCCCGTTCCGGCCGCGCGTCTCGATCACCCCGTCTGCCTCGAGCGCCCGGTACGCCTTGGCCACGGTGTTGGCCGCGAGCCCGAGCTCCTCCGCCAGCCCCCGCACCGTCGGCAGCTTGAAGCCGGCCGGCAGCCTGCCCGACCGGGCCCGGTCGGCGATCTGCGCGCGGAGCTGTTCGTACGGGGCGGCCGAGCCCGCCGCCGTGTTGATGGTGATCTTCAGGTTCGTCGAGGTCACGGGCCCGATTGTCCCCCATCACCGCCCGTCGCCGGATAATTGGGAGGCGCCCGCCGCGCGTCCGCCCGTAGCGTCGGCCACATGACCGTTCTCATCCGCGACCTCCGCCCGAACGACCGCTCGGACGCGGAGTCCGTAGTACGGGTGCGCCGCGCGGCCCTGCCCTTCCTGATCACCACCGCCGAGGGGGTCGCCTTCGAGGCCGGCTCGGCCCATCCCGACGCGCACTTGCGGCTCCTCCTCGCGCACACGGCCGAGGGCCTCGTCATCGGAACCGCCCAGGTCGGCATCGTCCACGACAGCCCCGAGCCGGGCCAGTCGTACGTCAACGCGTACGTCGACCCCGCGCACCGCGGCCTCGGCGCAGGCAGCCTGCTGCTCCGCACGGCCGAGGAGCACCTCGCCGCCCACGGCGCGGTGGACGCCTACGCCTGGGTCCTCGACGGCCCCGCCCACCGGGCCTTCGCCGAGCGGCGCGGCTACCGCCCCAGCCGGTCCGCGCACTTCCTGCGCCTGGACCTGGCGGCGGGCGACCTGCCCCCGCTCCCGCAGACCCTGCCGGCGGGGGTCGAGCTGCGCCCGGCCACGGCCTTCGCCGCCGACCCGCGTCCGCTCTTCGAGGCCGACGCGGAGACGACCTCCGACGAACCGGGCGACGTGGCGGCCGAGTTCGACGACTACGAGGAGTGGCTCGCGCACACCTGGAGCAGCCCGGACCTCGACAAGGAGCTGACCGCCGTCGTCCTCGTCGACGGCGTGGTGGCGGCCTTCACGGCCGCCCGTACCGACGGCGGGACCCGCTACGCCACGGCGATGACCGGCACCCGCCGGGCCTTCCGCGGCCGGGGCCTGGCCAAGCTCGCCAAGACGGCCTCCCTGCACCGGGCCCGCGCGGCCGGGTACACGGAGGCGTTCACCGGCAACGACGCGGGCAACGCCCCGATGCTCGCCATCAACAAGTGGTTCGGGTACGAGATCTGCGCGAGCGAGACGCGCTACACGAGGAAACTGGAGACAGCGTGACCGAGCAGCTGACCGTCGTCCTGACCAAGGCCGGCCGGACCAAGATCCGCTATCCGGCGGCGCGGGTCGACGACGACGGCGACCGGATCTCGGTACGGGCCCCCTGGGCAGCCGAGGGCGTGCGCGACTTCGGCTTCGTGCGCTTCGAGCCGGGCGACGTGTTCGTCGAGCACTTCTGGCGGACCCGCTGGTACGCGGTCAAGGAGGTGTGGAGCGGCGACGGCGTCCTGAAGGGCTGGTACTGCGACGTCACGCGCCCGGCCCTGGTGCGCGGCGGGGAGATCCTCGTGGAGGACCTGGACCTCGACCTGTGGGTCTCGGCGGACGGGTCCTCCGTACTGCGGCTGGACGAGGACGAGTTCGCCGAGAGCGGCCTCACCAGGAGCGACCCGGAGGCCGCCGCCCAGGCGATACGCGCCCTCGACGCCCTGGACGACCAGGCCAGGACCCCGGCGGGCCTCCCCGCCCTCCTCGTCTGAGGCACCCGGACGGCGGTATCTGTAGGCCCCGCTTAGCGGTTCCTTAAGCGGACCCTAAGGATCACCTTCTGGCGGCCGATCACGGCGAAACCCGTGGTCCTGGGGGCTAGCTTGGCGTGGCCAGGACAGGAAGGGCCCTGTGTGGCGCCGCCGGGGGGCGGCGCCACAGAGCTCGATCTTCCGGTTCCGCTGGCGCACCCCTGCCTTGTGCCCGAAGGAGATCCACCATGTCCGCACGCCGCCGTACCGTGACGCTGACCCGTATCGCCGCCGCCGGCCTCGCGCCGCTCGCGGTCGCCGCGTACGCCGCCGCTCCCGCGGCCGCCCACGGCTCGATGACGGACCCGGTCAGCCGGGTCGCGGCGTGCTACGCGGAGGGCCCGGAGTCCCCACGGTCCGCGGCGTGCAAGGCGGCGGTCGCGGCGAGCGGGGCGCAGGCGTTCTACGACTGGAACGCGGTGAACATCGCCAACGCGGCCGGCAACCACCGCGCGCTCATCCCGAACGGCCAGCTCTGCTCGGCCGGCAACGACAAGTACCAGGGCCTGGACCTGGCGCGCGCCGACTGGCCCGCGAGCCCGATGACGGCGGGCGCGCACACCTTCCGGTACAAGGGGACCGCGCCCCACCGGGGTTCCTTCGAGCTGTACGTGACGAAGGACGGCTACAACCCGGCGAAGCCGCTGGCGTGGTCGGACCTGGAGCCGGCCCCGTTCGCGAAGGTCACCGACCCGGGCATGCAGAACGGCGACTACGTGTTCTCCGGGACCGTCCCCAACAAGTCCGGCCGCCACCTGATCTACAGCATCTGGCAGCGCTCGGACAGCCCGGAGGCCTTCTACACCTGCTCGGACGTGGTCTTCGGGAAGGACAACGGCGGTTCGGCCCCCAAGCCGAGCGGCAAGCCCAGCACCAAGCCGAGCGCCAAGCCCAGCGACGCCAAGCCCTCCGAGGCGCCGTCCGACGCTCCGTCCGACGCCCCCTCGGCGCCGACGGAGCAGCAGATCGCCGACGGGGCCGGCAAGTCCAGCGTGGAGCACAACGGCCACGGCGACAACGACCCGAAGACGAACGGGAACGCGGCCGCGGCCCCGGTGTCCTCGGCCCCGGCCTGGGTCGCGCCGGGCGGCAACCTCGCGGAGACGGGCGGCAGCAGCGCCACCCCCGCTATCGCGATCGGTGGCGCCGGTGTCCTGGCCGTCGGTGCGGCCGTGCTGTTCGGGCTGGCCCGCCGTCGTGCGACGACCGGCCGGCACGGCCGCTAGGTCGTACGGTTCGAACCGGCCGCGGGCCGCGTGTGCGTCAGTCGAAGACCGATGCGCACGTGGTCCGTTCGGCGTGGGCCGGGTCGAGGGCGTTCAGGGCCTCGTGCCAGGCGATCCGGTCGGTGAGCCCGATGGCGACGTGCTCGGAGAAGTCCAGGACGCACAGGTCCTGCAGGACGACGTTCTTGACGTTCGGCCCGTCCAGGAAGCCGCTCCGGTACGGCGTGACCACCTCGTCGTACTTGGTGGCGATCACCGTGTACTTCACCCCGGGCACGGTGTCCCCGCCCGCGTTCAGCTTCTGCAGGAAGGCGGATCCGGCGATCTGGTCGGCGAGGCCCGGGGTCGCGGTGCTGATCAGGTCCTCGGCCCCGGGGAAGTACGGGAGGAGCTTGGTGAAGCCGAGCAGGGTGGTGCCGTGGTTGTCGGGGGCGAGTCCGACCAGCGCGTTGACCTTCTGGGCGCCGCCGAGGAACTTCAGGTAGTAGCGGGGCATCATGCCGCCCTGCGAGTGCCCGATGATGTCGGTCTTGGCGGAGCCGGTGGCGGCGAGCACCTTGTCGACGAAGACGTCGAGCTGCTCGGCGGACTTGTCGATGGGTCCGAGCCCGTGGAAGAAGGGCACGCCGGGCAGTTGCCCGTAGTCGAGCGAGTAGACGCAGTAGCCGCGGTGCACGAGGTACGGCGCGAGGCCGAGCCAGTTGTCCACGGAGTTGCCGAAGGTTCCGTGGACGAGGACGACGGGGCGCGGGTGGGCGGCGGACGGTTTGCAGGACCAGTTGTTCCAGCCGCTGCTGGGGGCGGACGCGGCCTGTGCGGCGCCGCTGGGGGCGACGAGTGCGGCGGCGGTGAGGACGAGGACGGCCAGCGGACGGAGCAGGCGTCGCCAGGGCAGCATCGTGTGATCTCCTTGCGGTCGACTCAAGGGGATGGAGCGTGGGGATTCGTCCCGTGATCCGGATCACAAGGGGGCGCTGCTGCCGCTAAATTACGGGTGAGTAGCAAGACAGGGAAGTTACGCGTCGGTAAAAACTCGCGTGTCTTGCGATGTTCGACCCTCGCTCAGGCGGCGAGCGTGCCCCGGGCGATGGCCTGCGGCCCGAACCGGGCGCGGACGCGGTCCGTGACGGCCTCCAGACGGCGGGCCTTCTCGTCCTCGGGGTCCAGGCTGAGCTGCCGCGCGGCCCGGGCGGCCGGGGTCAGTCCCTCGGCGCGCAGGGACAGCCCGCGGACGCGGGCCCGTTGCAGGCCGAGGCCCTCGTAGAGGGCGTAGGCCGTGGCGGTCAGGGTGGCGCAGTGCGCGGTGGGTTCGGGCAGGGTGCGGGTCCGGGTGAGCGTGGTGCGGTCGGCGCAGCGGACGGTGAGCGAGAGGGTGCGGCACACCTGGCCCCCGCCCTCCTCTTGTGTACGAACCGTACGGAGCTTCGTGCCGAGCTCGTCGGCCAGCGAGAGCAGCGCCCGCCGGTGCCGTACGGGATCCAGCTCGTCCCGGTCGAAGGCCCGCTCGGCGGCGATGGCGTGGGCGGCCGCGCCGGGCCGGACGGGGGTCCGGTCGATGCCGAGGGCACGCTCCCGCACCTCGCGGCCGAGCCGGGCGCCGAGGATGCGCCGCAGGGCGGCGGGCGGGGCGGCGGCGACCCGGCCGACGGAGTCGAGGCCGTAGGAGCACAGGGTGCGGGCGGCCTTGGGGCCGACCCCGTCGAGGGCGGTGACGGGCTTGCCGGCCAGGAACGCGCGGACGGCGGCGGGATCGCCGGGGACCACCAGGGTCCCCCCGGGCCGGGCCTCGCGGGCCGCGGCCCGGGCCAGCATGGGGTTGCCGGCCACCCCGACGGTGCAGTCCACGCCGTACAGGGCGAGGGCCCGCACCCGGATCACGGCGGCCAGCCGGTCGGCGTCGCAGCCGAAGTAGCGCAGCGCGGCCCGGACATCGGCGAGGGCCCCGTCGGGCGGCAGGGCCTGCACGGCCGGCGTGATGCCGCCGAGCAGCGCCAGCACCCCGGCGTACTCCGCGGCCCCGACCGGCCCGCCACCGGCGGCCCCCATCCGCAGACACACCACAACCGCCCCGGAAACCGCGCCCACGCCACCGCGAGCCGAGCCCGCACCGGAAACCGAACCCGCACCACCGCGAGCCGCGCCCGCCCCGGAGGCCGCGCCCATGCCCGGGGCCGCGCCCGCGTCCGTATCCGTGCCCGTGTTCATCCCGCGCTCCCCGGGCTGGAGTGCCACAGTTTGCGGCCGGTGGCGGGGCCGGTGCCCGGGGGCTGGAGGTCGGCCCACGGGTTCATCTCGTACCCCGTGGACATGCGGATCCGGCGGCCGGGGTCCGCCGGGGCCGCGTCCTCCGCCCCGGCGTCGCCGCCCTCGCGCCCCGCTCCGCCGGTCCCGCCGGCTCCGCCGGTTCCGCCCGCGCCGTCGGAGGCCAGTCGGGTCGCGACCGCCTCCAGGCCGCCGGACGCGCGCAGTTCCACCAGTTCCGCCAGGTTCCACGCCGCCGCCCCGACCACGCTCAGGCTCTGCGGGCCCCGCCGCTGCACGACGCCCCGTACCAGCAGCAGGAACGAGTGGAAGACGGTGTGCGCGCACCGCTCGTGGCTGTCGTCGAAGAAGGCCAGGTCGACCAGGCCCGTCCCGTCGTCCAGCGTCGTGAAGATGACCCGCTTCCCGGACCGGATCGGCGGGGTCTGGGTGGCCGCCTTGGCCCCGGCCACCAGGACCGTCTGCCCGTGCCCGGCCTCGCGCAGCCGCCGGGCCGGGATCACCCCCAGCTCGGCCAGGAAGGCGTGGTGGTCCGCCATCAGGTGCCGTGAGGCGTCCATGCCGAGGACGCCCAGCTCGGCGCTGAGCCGTTCCGCGTCGTTCAGGTCCGGCAGCCCGACGGACGCCGTGGACCGGCCTCCCTCCAGGGGGAGTTGGGGGCCGCGCACCGGTCCCCGCACACCGGCGGCCCGCTGCGCGCCGTGCAGCTCCGTCAAGTGCAGCAGCAGATCGCGCCGGTTGGCGCCGAAGGCGTCCAACGCGCCGACCTGCGCCAGCCGTTCGGCCACCGGGCGGCCCGGGTGCGCCCGGTCCCAGAAGTCGCGCAGGGAGGCGTACGGCTGCCCGGTCTCGATACGGCCCGCCTCGGCCTCGCTGATGCCGTGGACGTCGGACAGCCCGAGCCGCAGCCCCCACGCACCGGCCGCACCCGCACCCGCACCCGCGCCCGCGCCCACGCCCGCACCACCCTCGGACACCAGTTCGATCCGATGGGCGGCCGCAGACCGGTTCACGTCCAGCGGCAGCACCGCCACGCCCCGCCTGCGCGCGTCCGCCAGCAGCAGCCGCTTCGGGTACATCCCCGGATCGTGGGTCAGCAGCCCCGCGTAGAAGGCCGCCGGGTGGTGCGCCTTCAGCCACGCCGACTGGTACGTGGGCACCGCGAAGGCCACGGCGTGCGCCTTGCAGAAGCCGTACGAGCCGAAGGCCTCCACGATCTCCCAGGTACGGGCGATCACCTCCGCCGGGTAGCCGCGCTCGCCCGCCTTCGCCGCGAACCAGACCTTGATCCGCCCCTGCGACTCCGGATCGGACAGCCCGCGCCGCACCCGGTCCGCCTCGTCCCGCCCGCAGCCCGTCATGACGTGCACGATCTCGATGATCTGCTCGTGGAAGACGACCACCCCGTACGTTTCGCGCAGCGCGTCGGCCAGGTCGGGGTGCGGGAAGCGCACCGGCGCCCGCCCGTGCCGGGCCTCGATGAACGGCCGGACCATGTCCGCGGCCACCGGCCCCGGCCGGAACAGCGAGATGTCGACCACCAGGTCGTGGAAGGTCGACGGCTGGAGCCGTCCCACCAGGTCGCGCTGGCCCGGGGATTCGATCTGGAAGCAGCCGAGCGTCTCGGCCGAGCGGATCAGTTCGTAGGTGGCCCGGTCCCCCGGCGGCACCTGCGCCGGGTCGTCCAGGTCGAGCGCGCGCCCCGTGCCGCGCCGGATCTCGGCGACCGCGTGCGCCATCGCGGACTGCATCCGCACGCCGAGCACGTCGAGCTTGAGCAGCCCGAGCTCCTCCACGTCGTCCTTGTCGAACTGGGACATCGGGAACCCCTCGCCGCTGGTGGGCACCACCGGCGTACGGGCGAGCAGGGAGGCGTCGGAGAGCAGCACCCCGCACGGGTGCATGGCGGTCCCGCGCGGCAGCGCGTCGAGCGATTCGACGAGCTCCCACAGCCGCCCGTACGACTCCCCGCGTACGTCGCGCAGTTCCGGCAGCTCCCGCAGCGCGGCCCGGGCGTCGCGGGCCCGGATGTGCGGAAAGGCCTTGGCGAGCCGGTCGGTGACGGCCGGGTCCATGGACAGGGCGGCGCCGACGTCGCGGATGGCGTGCCGGACCCGGTAGGTCTCGGGCATGGAGACGGTGGCGACGCGCTCGGTGCCGAACCGGCCGATGATCCGCCGGTAGACCTCGAGCCGGCGGGCGGACTCCACGTCGATGTCGATGTCGGGCAGGACGCGCCGGCGCTTGGACAGGAAGCGCTCCATCAGCAGGCCCTGCGCGACGGGGTCGGCGTGCGCGATGCCGAGCAGGTGGTTGACGAGGGAGCCGGCGCCGGACCCGCGGGCGGCCACCCGGATGCCCATCTCCCGTACGTCGTCGACCACTTGGGCGACCGTCAGGAAGTACGAGGCATAGCCGTGGAAGGCGATGATGTCGAGCTCGTGGTGCATCCGCCGCCAGTACGCGGCGTCGTCGGCGTAGCCGCGCAGCACCATGCCCGCCGAGGCGCGCGAGGTGAGGACCCGCTGGGCGCTGCGGTGGGCGGCGCCGACGAGGCGGGCCTCGGGGAAGTGCACGGATCCCATGCCGAGGTCGTCCTCGGGGTCCACCGCGCAGGCCTCGGCGGTGTGCCGGGTCTCGGCGAGGAGGCGCCGGGCGTCGGCGGGGCGCAGGCCGGCGGCCCGGGCGATCCGGTCGGCGGCCTCGGTCATGGCGGCCGGGGCCTTGAGCCAGCGTTCGCCGCTGTCGAGGGGGCCGCGGGGGTCGATGGGGACCAGGCGGCGGGCCGCGTCGAGGATGTCGGCGACCGGGCCCTGGCCGGGGTCGGCGTAGCGGACGGCGTTGGTCAGCACCGCCGGGACGCCCTGCTCGGCGGCGAAGCCGACGGTACGGGCGGCCAGCCGGAGCGAACCGGGGCCGGTACCGGTGCGGCCGTGGTGGACGGCCTCCAGGCGCAGGGAGCCGCCGAAGACCTCCCGCCAGGGCGCGAGCAGCCGGGCGGCCCGGTCGGGGCGGCCCGCGGCGAGCGCCCGGCCCACCTCGGAGCCGGGCCCGAGCAGGACGAAGACGCCTTCTCCGCGCAGGGCGTCCCAGGGCAGCAGCGGCTGCCGCCCGGCGGTGTCGCCCGCGTGCGCGGCGGTGGTCATCCGGCACAGTTCAGCCCATCCGGCGGCCCCGTCGCGGGCCAGGAAGACGGCCCGCGCGGCGGACTCGTCGACGAAGGCGCCGCCCTTGACCGGGTTGCGCCGCCGGTACGAGGCCTCGCCGTGGCCGGTCGGGCCCCCCGGCCCGGCCGGCCCCGGCGGGGGCGACACGGCGAGGTCCACCCCGAACAGGGGCCGGATCCCGGCCTTCGCGGAGGCCTTCGCGAACCGCACCGCGCCCGCCAGGGTGTCGCGGTCGGTCAGGGCGAGGGCGTCCATGCCCCGCTCGGCGGCACGTTCCGCCAGTCGTTCGGGGTGGGAGCCTCCGTAGCGCATGGAGAACCCCGAAACGGTGTGCAGATGCGTAAAACCTGGCACCCGCGGCCTCCTGCTTCGCTCGTTGCCCCCGTTCCTTCTGTCTCCCCCTCTCCACTCTAGAGCAATTCGAATACCCGTGCGAAACACTTGTTCGATCACCCGTTGGGCCCACCCCTGCTGCGCCCCGTCCCCCGTGCGCCGAGCGTGGGGGCATGACCCAGCCCACCGAGAGCACCGACGCAGGTCCGTCCGGCGGCTTCCTCGCCGAGATCAGGGACGCCGTGACCACCCGGGCAGCGCTGCTGGTCCTGGGTGTGCTGGCCCTCCAGCTCGCTTTCATCACCTCGTACATCGGTGCCTTCCACCACCCGAAGCCCAGCGAGATCCCGATCGCCGTGGCCGCGCCCGCCCCGCAGGTCGCCGAGCAGTCCGTACAGCGGCTCGCCGCCCTGCCCGGCAAGCCGCTCGACCCCCGTACGGCCGCGGACGAGGCCGCCGCGATCCGCCTGATCCAGCACAGGGACGTGGACGGCGCGCTGATCGTCGACCCGGCCGGGCGGACCGACAGGCTGCTGGTCGCCTCCGGCGCCGGGGCCTCCCTCTCGCAGGCCCTCGAGGAGATCGTCGGCGCGGTGGAGCGGTCCCAGGGCCGGACCGTCCAGGTCACCGACGTGGCCCCGGCCTACCGGGGCGACAGCCGCGGCCTGAGCTCCTTCTACCTGGTCGTCGGCTGGTGCGTGGGCGGCTACCTGTGCGCCGCGATCCTCGCCATCAGCGCCGGCGCCCGGCCCGCGAACTCCGCCCGCGCCGTCATCCGGCTCGGTGCGCTGCTCGTGTACGCGATCGCCGCCGGACTGCTCGGCGCGGTCATCGCCGGCCCGGTCCTGGACGCGCTGCCCGGCTCGCTCATGGCCCTGTGGGGGCTGGGCACCCTGGTCGTCTTCGCGGTGGGCGCGATCACCCTGGCCTTCCAGGGGCTGGCGGGCGTGGTCGGCATCGGTCTCGCGATCCTGCTGGTCGTGGTGTTCGGCAACCCGAGCGCGGGCGGCGCCTACCCGTACCCGCTGCTGCCGCCGTTCTGGAAGGCGATCGGCCCGGCCCTGCCGCCGGGCGCCGGTACGTACGCCGCGCGCTCCATCGCGTACTTCAAGGGCAACGGCACGACCGGGCCGATGCTGGTGCTGGCCGCCTGGGCGGTGGCCGGCTCGGCGATCACGATCGCCTGCGCGCTCTTCCGCGGGGGCCGGCCGGGAGCCGCCGTGGGCAGCGGGCTCCCCGACGACTCGCCGTCGGTCCCCCGGTTCGCCGGCGAGGGGACCGAGGCCCGGTGAACACCCCGAGCCTTCCGGGTTTCCGCAACCGGCAGGGGCCGTCCGAACAGGCCGTCTCCGTCAAGCGGATGGAGCCCAGCGCGCAGGCCCAGCTGGGCGCGCTGGGCCTCACCGGCTTCATCGTGGTCACCGTCATCGACGCGGGCATCTTCCCCGAGAAACTCGGCCACTCGCTGCTGCCGCTGGTCGGCTTCTTCATCGGCGGGCTGGCCCAGCTGCTCGCCGGGCTCTTCCAGGCCCAGCGCGGCGACACCTGGCACGCCACCGTCTTCGGCGGCTTCGGGCTCTTCTGGATGGCCAAGGCCTGTCTGCTCCAGTGGGTGCTGCCGGCCACCGATCCCGCGCTGCGCGGGGATGTCAGCGGGCTGTTCACGCTCCCCTGGGTGTTCGTGGTGTTCGTGCTGTGGATCGGCAGCTTCCGGATCCATCTGGTGCTGCTGTCCACCTTCACCTGCGTCCTCGTCGTCTTCGTGGCGATGACGATCAGCGGGTTCACCGGATCGGTGCTCTGGAACCGGATCACCGGCTGGAGCGGGCTGCTGGCCGCGCTCGGCGCGACGTACC
The DNA here is from genome assembly GCF_042719495.1 of Streptomyces sp. NPDC058525. Classification (NCBI taxonomy): domain Bacteria; kingdom Bacillati; phylum Actinomycetota; class Actinomycetes; order Kitasatosporales; family Streptomycetaceae; genus Streptomyces; species Streptomyces sp. NPDC058525. Next base: position 17,259 of record NZ_JBHXNP010000078.1, on the reverse strand, counting down.
TCCTCGCCGGCCAGATCATGGCGAGCACCTGGGGCCGCCAGGTCCTCCCGATGGGCCGGTTCCTGGCCCCCGAGGACCACCCGGAGACGTGAACGGCGGCACCATCGAGGGATGATCACCACCCGGGAGATCGGCGACCACTCACCGCGAGCCGCGACACCCAGCCCCGCAGGGGGTCAGGTGAAGTCCGCCGGGTCCGGGATCCGCAGGAGTCCGGTGACGGCGTCGGCCTCGGCGTCGTGGACCAGGAGCTCCAGCTCCTCGCCGCCCGGCCCCCGGTACGCGATGAGCTGCATCCCCGGCCGCCGACTCGGCCGCCGGGACGCCCGGCCGCCGGTCGGCAGCGGCACCGGACGGCGCCCCGGTGGTGTGAACACCACGCCCTCACCCTGCGCCGAGAGCCTCCCGTACACGGAGCCCCGCCGGCCGAGCCCCTGTCGCCACGCCATCCGGCACGGCACGGCCCCCGCCGCACCCGCCCGCCGCTCGGCGCGGCCTGCCACGGCCGGCACCACCAGCTTCTTCGCGAGCAGCACGGCCGACACGATCAGCACGAGGACCACCGCGTCGGCCGACACCTCGATCAAGGTTTCCATCTCCCCCACCCCCGGTGATCACCGTACGGAGGCCCGGGCCGCGTGTCAGCGGGACTCGTGGACCGTTTCGCCCGCCACCACCACCGTTTCGGCGATCGTGCCCGGGATGGACTCGGCCGGGATCTCGAGGATGTTGCGGGACAGGATCACGAAGTCCGCCGCCTTGCCCACCGTCAGGGAACCCCGCTCGTCCTCCAGGAAGTTGGCGTGGGCCGAGCCCATCGTGTAGCCGTGCACCGCCGTCGCCACGTCCACCGTCTCGCCCGGCTGCCACGGCTCGCCGCCGCCCAGCGGGCGTCGCGTCACCGCCGTGTAGATGCCGATCATCGGGTCCATCTCCGCCACGTTCCAGTCGCTGGAGAACGCCAGGACCGCCCCCGCCTCGTGCAGGCTCCGCATCGGCCAGGCCTTGTGCCAGCGGTCCGGGCCCACGTTCTCGGCCCAGTCCTGCCCGGGGCCCGCGATCTCCGGCGCGCAGTGCCTCGGCTGCATGCAGGCGACCACGCCCAGCTCGGCGAAGCGCGCCACGTCCGCCGGGTCCAGGCATTCCACGTGCACCACCTGGTGGCGGGCGTCGCGCGGGCCGTTCACCGAGCGCGCGTGCTCCACCGCGTCCAGGACGGTCCGGATGCCCCGGTCACCGGTGGCGTGCACGAAGCACTGGAAGCCCCGCGCGTCCAGTCCGGCGAGCAGCTCCGCGAACTCCTCCGCCGGGTAGAAGGTCTCGCCCCGGTGGTGCCCGCAGCCCGCGTACGGTTCGAGCAGCGCGGCCGTACGCGGCTCCACCACGTCGTCGATGTACAGCTTGAGCGGGCCCACCCGCAGCCGGTCCCCGGCGAAGCGGCGGGCCGCCTCCTCGAAGTCGGCCAGGTCCGCCTCCCCCGTCCCGCGCGGGTGGAACAGCGCCGCGACGATCCGGGAGCGGAGCCGGCCCTCCGCCCGGGCGCGCTCGTAGAGCTCCAGGTCGTCGAGGGAGTTCTGCGGCTCGACCACCGTGGTGATGCCGAAGCCGATCGCGTCGTCGAGGCTCTTCGCGAGCCGCCCGTACTGCCGGTCCGGCGAGGCCCACGGCACGCCCAGCTCGCGCAGCGCCCGGTGGCCGTCCCGGGAGAGCCCCTTGACGGCGAAGTCCTTGACGAATCCGGTGGGCTCACCGGTCTCGGGGTCCACCGCCGCCGTCCCGAAGGGCAGGTCCGTACGGTCCCGGGTGACGCCCAGGCGCCGCATGGCCGCCGTGTTCAGCCAGGCCGTGTGCACGTCGTACGAGAGCACCAGCGCCGGGATGTCCCCGGTGACCGGGTCGAGGTCGGCGGCTTCCGGCATCCGGCCGCCCGGGATGGCCGAGTAGTCGAAGGCCTCGGCCTCGATCCACTCGGCATCCGGGTTGGCCCGCCGCCAGGCCAGGATCCGCTCGTGGATGCCCTCCAGCGTCCGCACCCCGGCGAGCTGCACACAGGCGTCGTCGGAGCCGAGCCGGACGTGGTTGTGCGCGTCGATGAAGCCGGGCAGGACCAGCTTGCCGCCCGCGTCGATCCGCTCGGTGTGCGGCCCGGCCCAGGCGGCGGCCTCGGCGTCCGGGCCGAGCCAGACGATCCGGCCGTCGTGCACGGCCAGGGCTTCGGCCTCGGGCAGCGCCGGGTCCACGGTGTGGATGCGGGCTCCGGTGAGCAGCAGGTCGGCGGGGAAGGGACGGCGTGCCATGTGGGGGGGCTCCATTACGAGGCGGGACGGGAGGCGGGATACGGGAGACGGAACGGGCAGGGCGGGCCGGGCGCGCGGCCCGGTCAGGCCACCGGGGAGGCGGCGGCAGCGGCGGCCGGGACGGGCACCGGCGTCCGCCGGGCCAGGGCCCAGTACGTGAGCCCGGAGACGACCGCGCCGAGGAGGGTGAGGTCGGCGCCGCCGAGCGGGGCCACCAGCGGCCCGGTCCAGAGCTCGGAGTCGCAGGTCAGGGTGGCGAAGGCCATGCCGGCGAGCAGGGCGGCCATCCCGGCGGGGTGGTAGCCGGCCCGGTACCAGTAGGCACCCGTGCTCCCGGCGTGCAGCGCGTCGGAGTCGTAGCGGCAGCGGCGCAGCAGCATGTCGGCGAGGAAGACCCCGCCCCAGGGCGCGAACACGATGATCAGGAGGGAGAGGAAGGAGAGCAGGGAGGTGGTGAAGTCGGTGAGGAAGAGCGCGGCGAGCGAGCCGAGCGCGGTGACGGCGGCGCTGATCACGATGGCCCGGGCGCGGCTCCACGGGATGCCGAGGACCTGGAGGTTCAGGCTGGAGGAGTAGAGGGTGATGATCGAGTTGGTGACCGAGCCGCCGAGTACGAGGGCCAGGAACAGCGGCTGGAACCAGCCGGGCAGCAGGCTCTCGGCCCCCGCGACCGCGTCGGTCATGTCGGTCTGGGTGGCGGCGGCGACCCCCGCGACGCCGAGGGCCACGGAGGAGGCGAAGCCGCCGAGGGCGCCCATCCAGGTGATCGACTTCAGGGTGGTGGTGCGGGGCAGGTAGCGGGTGTAGTCGGCGGGCATCGGCAGGTAGGAGAAGGGTCCGGCGAGCATGACCACGAAGGCCAGGCTCCAGCCGGACAGCCCGGGGGCGTCGGCGGGAGCGGAGGTGTCGGCTCCGGGCAGGACGAAGACGAGCAGTGCGCCGAAGCCGGCGGCGAGGACGTAGGCCATCCAGCGCTCGGCGAACTGCACGGTGGCGTGGCCCCACATGGCGACGGCGAAGGTGAGCGCGAGGGTGATGCCGAGCGCGAGGCCCCGCACCAGGTGGCCGCTGCCCAGGCCGACCTCGGCGAGGAAGACCTCCAGCGCGAGCGTCCCGACCACGGTGTTGACGATGGTGTAGCCGATGCTCACCACCCAGTTGAGGACCCCGGCCGGGAAGTTTCCGCGGACTCCGAAGGCGGCGCGGGAGATGACCAGGGTGGCGGTGCCGGTGCGGATGCCGCCGAGTCCGGCCGCGCTGATGGCGAAGAACGCCAGTCCGCTGATCACGACCACGGCGGTGGCCTGCCAGAAGGAGAGCCCGAAGGCCACGGCCAGGGCGCCGTTGATCACGTAGGTGAAGGTGAGGTTGGAGCCGAACCAGAGCCAGAAGAGGTCCTTGGCGCTGCCGTGGCGCTCCGCGTCGGGGATGGGGTCGATGCCGTGGGTCTCGACCCGGAACACCTCGTCGACGTCGGCCGTCGTCTCCTGCTGTGCCATGCGCCGTACCCCTGATCTTCGACCCGATGAAGCGTGAATGAATCTTGAATGCCGTTCTAAGTTCTTGAATGGCATTCAAGATGCGCGCTGGACCGGGACGGCGTCAAGACCCTGTCCGGGATAAGGTCGGGCCACGAAGATCAGGAGGGCGGACCGGTGGCGGGAGCGGCGCGGCGGCGCGACGGGCAGGTCGCCCAGGAGCGGATGCTGGAAGAGGCCATGGCGGCGATCGCCGAGGACGGGCTGGCGGCGCTCACGATGTCCGCGCTCGCCGAGCGGCTCGGCACCAGCGGCGGCCACATCCTGTACTACTTCGGCAGCAAGGACCGGCTGCTGCTGGAGGCGCTGCGCTGGAGCGAGGCGCAACTGACCGTGGAGCGCGCCGCGTTGATGAGCCGCCGGGTCACCGCCGGGCGCAAGCTGGCGCTCTTCGTCGCGCTGTACCTGCCGCGCGGGCCGCGCGACCCGCGGTGGACCCTGTGGATCGAGCTGTGGGCCCGTACGGCGTCCAACGAGCCGTTGCGCGCCGCCCAGCAGGAGATCGACGACGGCTGGCAGCGCGACCTGGAGAGCCTGCTGGCCAAGGGCGTCGCCCAGGGCCGCTTCGCCGCCGGCCTGGACGTCCCGGGCCGGGCCTCGGAGCTGCTGGCCCTGCTGGACGGGCTGAGCACCCGCGTGGTGCTGGGCCAGCGCGGCTCGGACCGCCCGCTGGCCCTGGAACGGGCCCGCTCGGCGGCGGCGGCCCTGATCCCGCCCGCGTAACACCCCACGGCGAACCCCGAGCACCGGCCTCCGGCACAGGCTCCGGCACCGGCCCACGCCCCCCCAGCCCCCAGCCCCCAGCCCCCAGCCCCCAGCCCCCAGCCCCCAGCCCCCGCACACGCGGAACGGCCCGCCCGGGTTCCGTCGCCCGGGCGGGCCGTGCGCGTCCCCTCGGGGACGGTCGCGGGTGTCAGTTCTTGCCGGCGGGAGCCCCCTCCGCGTTGCCGTAGTACGCCTGCCGCATGAGCTGCTGCATGTCGTCGATCATCGGCATCCGCGGGTTGGCGGGGGCGCACTGGTCGGCGTAGGCATTCATGGCCTGGACCGGGAGGGCCTCGACGAAGGCCGCCTCGTCCACCCCCTCCTCGGCGAAGGAGGCCGGGATGCCGCACTTGGTGCGCAGCTCCTCGACGGCGGCCGCGTAGGACTCGACGCCCTCGGCCGGGGTGGCGGCCGGCAGGCCCAGCATCTTCGCGATCTCCTGGAAGCGCTCCGGGGCCCGGTAGACCTCGGCCTTCGGCCACGGGGTGGCCTTGTGCGAGACCGTGCCGTTGTGCCGGATCACGTGCGGCAGCAGGATCGCGTTGGTGCGGCCGTGGGCCACCTTGAAGGTGTTGCCCAGGGTGTGCGCCATCGCGTGGACCAGGCCGAGGAAGGCGTTCGCGAAGGCCATGCCCGCCACCGTGGAGGCGTTGTGCATCTTCTCGCGGGCCTCGGGGTCGTTCGGTCCGTCGACGACACAGCGCTGGAGGTTCTCGAAGATCAGCTTGATCGCCTGGAGGCAGAGGCCGTCGGTGTAGTCGTTCGAGTACGCGGAGACGTAGGCCTCGGTGGCGTGCGTCAGGGCGTCGAAGCCGGAGTCCGCGGTGACCGTGGCCGGCAGGCCCATCGGCAGGACCGGGTCGACGATGGCGACGTTCGGGGTCAGGGCGTAGTCGGCGAGCGGGTACTTCTGGGCCGCGGCCGGGTCGGAGATGACGGCGAACGGGGTGACCTCGGAGCCGGTGCCGGACGTGGTCGGGATGGCCACCATCTTGGCCTTCTCGCCGAGCGAGGGGAACGTGTAGGCGCGCTTGCGGACGTCGAAGAACTTCTCCTTCGTGTCCCCGAACTCCACCTCCGGGCGCTCGTACATCAGCCACATGATCTTCGCGGCGTCCATCGGCGAGCCACCGCCGAGGCCGATGATCGTGTCGGGCTTGAAGTCGCGCATCATCGCGGCTCCGGCCTGCACGGTCGACAGCTCCGGGTTGGGCTCGACGTTGTCGATGACCTGGACGGCCACGGAGCCCTCGCGGGCCTGGAGGATGTCGGTGACCTTCTGGACGAAGCCGAGGGCGACCATCGTCTTGTCGGTGACGATCGAGACGCGGCTGATGCCCTCCATCTCACCCAGGTAGCGGATGGAGTTGCGCTCGAAGTAGATCTTCGGCGGGACCTTGAACCACTGCATGTTGTTGTTGCGCCGTCCGATCCGCTTGACGTTGATCAGGTTGACCGCGGTGACGTTGTTCGACACCGAGTTGTGGCCGTAGGAGCCGCAGCCGAGGGTGAGCGAGGGGAGGAACGCGTTGTAGACGTCGCCGATACCGCCGAAGGTGGAGGGCGAGTTGGCGATGACACGGATCGCCTTGACCTTCCGGCCGAACTCCTCGACGAGCGCCTCGTCCTCGGCGTGGATGGCGGCACTGTGCCCCAGGCCGTGGAACTCGACCATCGCGGCGGCCAGTTCGAGGCCGTGCTCGGTGTCGGAGGCCTTCAGGGCGGCCAGCACCGGGGAGAGCTTCTCGCGGGTCAGCGGCTCGCTGTCACCGACCTCGTCGCACTCGGCGAGGAGGATGGAGGTGCCCTCGGGGACGGTGAAGCCGGCCTGCTCGGCGATCCACTGCGGGGACTTGCCGACGACCGCCGGGTTCAGCTTGCCGCCCGAGCAGTCGGCCGCGTAGGCCGTCGTACCGAAGACGAACTGCTCCAGCTTGGTCTTCTCGGCGGCGGTGACCACGTGGGCGCCGAGCCGCTTGAACTCGGCGAGGCCCTGCTCGTAGATCTCCTGGTCGAGGATGACGGCCTGCTCGGAGGCGCAGATCATGCCGTTGTCGAAGGCCTTGGAGAGCACGATGTCATGGATCGCGCGGGCCGGCTTGGCGCTCTTGTGGACGTACGCCGGGACGTTGCCCGCGCCGACGCCCAGGGCCGGCTTCCCGCAGGAGTAGGCGGCCTTGACCATGGCGTTTCCGCCGGTGGCCAGGATGGTGGAGACGCCCGGGTGGTTCATGAGGGCGCCGGTGGCCTCCATGGAGGGCTCGGTCACCCACTGCACGCAGTCCTCGGGGGCTCCGGCGGCGACGGCGGCGTCGCGGACGATGCGGGCGGCCTCGGCGGAGCAGTTCTGCGCGGAGGGGTGGAAGGCGAAGATGATCGGGTTGCGGGTCTTCAGGGCGATCAGCGCCTTGAAGATCGTGGTCGAGGTCGGGTTGGTGACCGGGGTCATCGCACACACGACACCGACGGGCTCGGCGATCTCGGTGATGCCGTTCAGTTCGTCGCGGCGGATCACGCCCGCGGTCTTCAGCCCGCGCATCGAGTTGACGACGTGCTCGCAGGCGAACAGGTTCTTGACGGCCTTGTCCTCGAAGAGGCCGCGGCCGGTCTCCTCGACGGCGAGCTTCGCGAGTTCACCGTGCCGGCTCAGGGCGGCCAGCGAGGCCTTCTTGACGATGTGGTCGACCTGCTCCTGGTTGAACGACTCGAACCGGCCGAGCGCCTTGAGCGCCCCCTGGACCAGTCCGTCCACCATCTCGTTGGCCTGCATGGCAGGAACTCCTTCATTTCTACCTGGCGCGAACCTGATGCCTCAATTCGACACCCAGAGGCGGAAGCCGGCGGGCCGATAAAGCCCTTTCCTGGCAGGCCGAAGGGCCGTACACGACCGTTCACTGCCCCAGAAGAGGGCATCTGAGCTGCGAAAACGAGGAAGGCCCAAAGACCTATGCGCGCTTGTGAAAGCTTTCACAAGAATTTCGCGTCTTGCCTTCCCGCATTCCCGATTCACGAACCCGATGCGAACTCCAGGCGCATTCGGGCCACGACCGCCCGCCCGCTCACCGTCAGCTCCGCCGCTCCGGAAAGCCGGTCCAGCACCCGCTCGACGGCCCCGCCGTCGCCGTCACCGCCGTCGCGCCCCTCCGACCGCCGGTACCGCTCGGCCCCCACCCGCACGTACACCTCGGCCAGCAGCTCCGACACCGGCACCGGCCGCTCCCGCCACGGGGACGCGTGCAGCCACTGGCCGTCCAGCGCGTACAGGTCGGCCACCTCGGTCAGCTCGCGCAGAGCGGCCCGCCGCCGCCCGGTGAGCAGCGCGAGCGCGGTCCCGCGTACGTCCGCCGCGTACGGCACGCCCAGCACCCCGGGCCCGCACCTCCCCGCGCCCGCCGCGGCGCCGGCGGCCCCGAGCGGGGTGAGCGTGCCCAGGCCGGCCGCGGTCTCCCGCGCCAGGTCCGGCACCGTGCGGTGGAGCAGCTCCCACGCGGCCCCGACCCGGCGCTGCCAGTGCGCCGCCTCCGCGTGCGACAGCCTCGGCCGGGGCGGCCGGGAGAAGCAGTCGCGCAACGGGTCGAGGTCCTCGACGGCCATCGGCGGCGCCCCCGGCCCGCCCCCGGGCCACCGCCGTACGGGCTGCCAGCGCGGCCCCTCCCCGGACAGCCCGAAGCCCCGCTCGGTGCGGCCTTCCCGTACGCGGAACCCGGTCTCGGTGGCCCTGATCTCGGCCCGCCGCGCCCTGCCCTCCGCACCCCCGTCCGCACCCGCAGCCGCACCCCCGTCCGCATCCCCCGGCCCGTCCGTGCGCAGCAGCCCGAGCGTGGGCAGGTACAGCCCCCCGCCCCGGTGCGGCACGGTCACGGCAGGGTCCAGCCGCCCCCGCACCACGGCCGCCGCCGCCAGCGCGGACAGCCGCCGGGCGGGCGCCGTGCCCGGGGGCCGCCCCCGGCCCAGGGAGTCCAGGGCGGACAGCAGCCAGGTGCGGGTGTACGGATGGTCCAGTACGGCGTCCACGGCCTCCGGCGCGGCGGCCTCGACGGCGGTGAGCAGCTCCCAGGAGCGCTGCCAGTCCTCGCCCGCCGCCCCGGTCAGGCCGAGGTCCGCGTGCAGCCGGGCCAGCAGCACCCGGGTCAGCTCCTGCTGGGAGGCGGCCCGCACCGCGGGGTCGGCGCTCTCGGGCGCGTCGGCCGTCCGGGCGGTGCGCGCCTCGACCCCGTCGACCAGTTCCCGCAGATCGGTGCAGTAGACGGAGGGGTTGTCGAAGCCGTTGTCGGCCCGGTAGCGGTGTGCGTAGAGGCCGCCTCCGCAGGAGCGCACCACGGGGCAGCGGCGGCAGGCGGCGCTGACGCCCGCGAGGCCCGCCTGGCGGGCCCGGATGCCGGGATGGGCCGCCACCTCGTCGAAGGCGTGGGTGAAGAGGTCGAAACCGGTGGCGGCGGCGCCCTCGTGGGCGGTCTTCAGCGAGTCGGCCTGTTCCAGGGTGCCGTCGGTCTCGACGACGACCAGGTCCGTGGGCGCCAGGCCGAGCGACTCGGTCAGGCTCGGCCCGCCCCGCAGGGTGCTCAGCAGGGAGTCGAACATCCGGACGGGGACCGGCCTGCCCCGCGCCTCCCACCGGTCGAAGACCCGCAGCAGCCAGCGGGCGTACGCGTCGGGGCGGCCGCCGGGCCGGGCCGGGGGCGTATCCCAGGTGGCGTGCGGCAGCAGGAAGTCGATGCGTGGCGGTTCGAGCGCGGTGAGCGCGTCGAACACCGCGAGGGGGTCGTTCTCCACGTCCACCGTGCAGAGCAGGCCCTGGTAGAGGTGCCGGTAGCGGTCCTGCCCGAGCAGTGCGAGCGCCGCCAGGACGCGGGGGTGGCTGGTCCGGCCGTTCGCGAAGCGGCGGTGCCGGTCGTTGGCCGCGCGGTCCCCGTCGAGGGACACCCCGACCTTGACCCCGTACGCGTCGAACAGGTCGAGGAAGGCCGTGTTCAGCCGCAGCCCGTTGGTGTGGATGCGCAGGTCGAGCGCGCTCACCCCGTCGAGGGCCCGGGTGAGTGCCGCGCACAGGGTCCGCAGCCGCGCGGGACCCGTCAGGAGCGGTTCGCCGCCGAGCAGGATGACGGTCACCGAGGGCAGGCGGTGGGCGGCCGCGTGCTCGGCCAGCCGCGCCGCGAACCGTTCCGCCACCGCGTCGGAGACCACCGCGGGCCGGCGCCGCCAGCTCTGGTCCGCGTGTTCGTAGATGTAGCAGTGGTCGCATGCGAGATCGCATCTGCTGTGCACCTTGACCACGAACTCGCGGAAGGGGACGAGCGGTACGGCAGCGGCCCCGGCGGCTTCCATCGCGGCGGGCTCGCCCGTGTTCAGAGCGAGGAGTTGAAGGTGACCGTCCGCACCTCGCCGGGAGCGGCCGCCCCGGGCAGCACCCGGGCGATGCGCAGGTCGGCGTCGGTCCCGCGGACGGTGAGCGAGGACAGGCTGGTCCGGCTGCCGTGCTCCGGCCGCGCCGGTGCGGCGGCGGGCTGCTGCTTCTGGGTGGTCGTCACGGTTCCCCCCTCAGGGTCGTGGCTGTGTTTCCATCAGGTGAGCTGTCGTCATGAGACTAGAGATGTCTGTAGGCAGCCGAAAGACCGCGGAGGCGCCGTGCGGGTCGAGGTGAAGGCGGGAGACGGCCGTTTGCTCGTGGCCGAGGTCTGGGGAGCGCCGCACGGGCTTCCGGTGCTGCTGCACCACGGGACCCCGGGGAGCAGGCTGGGGACCGCGCTGCGCGACATCACGGAGCGCTGCCCGGACATCCGCTTCTTCGCGTACGACCGGCCCGGCTACGGGGACTCCGAGCGGTGTCCGGGGCGGACGGTCGCCGACGCCGCCCACGACTCCGCGGCCGTCGCGGACGCCCTGGGCGTGGACACCTTCGCCGTCGTCGGCCGCTCCGGCGGCGGTCCGCACGCCCTGGCCTGCGCGGCGCTGCTCCCGGAGCGGGTGACGGGGACGGCCGCCCTGGTCAGCCTGGCCCCGTGGGACGGTGCCGGGCTCGACTGGTTCGCCGGGATGACCCCGCACAACGCGGAGCACTACGCGCTGGCGGTCCGCGATCCGGCGGCGCTGGAGCGGCGGCTCACGCCCCGCGCGGAGGCGATCTGCCGTGATCCGGGCCGGCTGCTGGAGGAGCTGCGGGCGGACCTCGCCGAAGCCGACCTGCCGGTCCTCTCGGACCGCCAGGTGCACCAGGTGATCCTGGACAACTACCGCGAGGCGCTGCGCACTTCCGTGTACGGCTGGCTGGACGACAGCCTGGCGTTCTGCCGGCCCTGGGGCTTCGACCCCGGCTCGATCCCCGGCCGGGTGCTGCTGTGGCGGGGTTCGGAGGACGCCTTCTCGCCGCTGGGCCATTTCCGGTGGCTGGCCGGGCACATCGAGCACAGCACCGCCGTGATCAAGCCCGGTGCGGGTCACTTCGCGGCTCAGTACGCGCAGCCGGAGGCCCTGGACTGGCTGTTGTGACCGGTGGCTGCTCCTCGACGGGGGCGCCCACCGCCTGCCGGGCGCCTTCGAGGCACTCGATGATCCGCTCGTGCGTGTCCCCGACGCTGTCCACGACGCGTATGCGCATGTAGAAGGCCTGTACTTCGTCGATGAACCGCTTCGAGAACACGCCCACCCCGACGGTCTCGTACGTGCCGGTCGCCACCAGCGGGTAGCCGGCGCCGAAGGAGGAGATCCGGAAGTCGACGGCGGCCCGCAGGCCCTCCCCGGCCAGCCGCTCGCCGACGGCCGCGAGGCCGGTCCACCGCACGTCGCCGTCGCCGGACTCCGGTTCCGAGCCCGGCTCCTGCTCCGCGTCCCCGGCCATCACCAGGTGGTAGTCCACGTGCTCCAGCACCACGTTGTGCTGTCCGCCGTTGAGGATGCCCACGTTCCAGGACTTCGCGGTGCCGGGCAGCAGTCCGGGCACGAACTCGGACCGCCAGCCCAGCGCGGGCCTGACCGTACGGGCGTACTGGGCCCTCGCCAGGACGGCGCCGGCCGCGACGGCCAGCAGGCTCGCCAGGGGTTCGGCGCTGATCAGCTGGAGCCGCCACGGCCAGTCGCCGCGCCCCGCCTCGGAGACGTTGCCGCGCACGACCTCCCAGACGAGGACGGCGGCCAGTACGCACAGCAGCACCAGAGGTGCCGTGAACAGCCAGCGGTTGCGCCGGATGCGCCGCTGGGTGTCGGGGAAGGTCCGTCCCCGCCCTGTAGGTGCACTGCTCATGCCCGTCTCTCCCCCCGAAGACGAACCCCCGCCCGGCAGTCCGGGCGGGGGTTCACGTTGGTGCCGCTGGCCGGGCGGGTCTCCTACCCGCCGGCAAGGTCAGTACACGCTGACCCCGTAGGCGTTGAGGGCCTCGACCACGGGCTGGAAGAAGGTGGTTCCGCCCGAGGAGCAGTTGCCGCTGCCGCCGGAGGTGAGACCGACCGCGCGGGTGCCCGAGTAGAGCGGGCCTCCGCTGTCGCCGGGCTCGGCGCAGACGTTGGTCCGGATCATGCCGTAGACGACGTCGCCGTTGCCGTAGTTGACGGTGGCGTTGAGGCCGGTCACCCGGCCGCTGTGGGTGCCGGTGGTGGAGCCGCGCCGGGTCACGGACATGTTCACCGTGGCGTTGACCGCGCTGGTGATGTCCTGGCTGCCGACGGTGCCCGGGGGCACCGGCGAGTTGCTGGCGTACTTGATCAGGCCGTAGTCATTGGTCGGGAAGCTGGATCCGGTGGTGGAGCCGAGCACGGTGGTGCGGGCGGAGTTGGTCCACCAGGTGCCGGCGCCGTCGGTGCAGTGCCCGGCGGTCAGCGCGTAGTAGTTGCTGCCGCTGCGCACGTTGAAGCCGAGGGAACAGCGCCAGCTCGACGCGTAGATCGCGTCGCCGCCGGAGGCCAGTTTGGTCAGCTTGCCCGGGGTGCGCTCGATGCGCAGGGCCCCGGCGTCGGCTCCGGCCTCGCGCTTGATTCTGGCGAGGTCGGTGGCGGAGACGGTGGAGTCGGCGGTGACCACGAGGGTCCCGGTGGCGGGGTCGGTGTGCCAGGCGGTGCCCGCGACGTCGGCGCGCAGGACGGATGCGCCGGCCGAGGCCAGCTGCGCGGAGCTGAATCCGCCGTCCTGTGGTTCCGCGTTGGCCACGGTGGGGGCGGCGAGTGCTGCGACGGCGGCCAGGCCGGTGGCCGCCGCGAGCAGCCTGGTACGGGTGATGCTCTTGATCCTCACTTCTCGTCCTCCGAGAGGGTCGGGGGCCCGGCGGTCGTGGGGGTGCCGGAGCCCGTGAGGCGCAGTCAGGTCACGGGAAGCGCATGCTTTGTGCCGTGCCCCTGACAAGCACTGTCGGGAGTGTCGTGGCGTCGGTTACCGGTCGGCAAGGGCGCCTTTCAGCCGCCGCTCCCCTGCCGCCACTTCGAAGGGCAGCGTGTTGCCGGGCGGCGGGAAGGGGCAGATGAAGTGGTCGGCGAAGGCACAGGGGGGCAGCAGGGCCCGGTTGAAATCCACCGTGATCGAGCCGTCTTCGGCGGGGGCGCCGGGTTTCAGGAAACGGAAGCGGTAGCTGGAGCGGCCGCCGGTGGCATCGCCGAAGACCGCCCAGAGGCTGCCGTCCTCCTCGTCGACCGCGACCTGGAGGGCGTGCTCCACGCCCTCGAAGGGGAAGCGGAGCTCACCGCCGAGGCCGAGCCCGCGCGCCCGCCCGTCGGCGTTCTCCACCTGGACCGTCCGGTCCCCGCCGTACGGGCGGAACCGCCCGGGCAGGCTGAAGGCCGGATCGTACGGGGACGCCTCCAGGCCGGCGAAGGCGCGGCGGGCCGCGGAGTCCGGGTCGAAGACGCGGACCGCCCACTGCCCTTCCCGCCGGATCACGACGAGCCGCCGCTCCCCGGCGGAGAGGCGGGAGCGCGCGGGCGGGGCCTCGTCGGCGGCGAGCACCACCTCACCGGTGAAGGGCTCTCCGTCGAGCTGAACGGAGTCCTCCGGGGCCGCGGCCAGCACCACCGAGGCCTCGGTCGCGCGCCAGCGCCCCGGAACGGCCGGAATTCGACCTTCCGGGAAGTCGGCGAGCCAGTGGGTGCCCGTCAGTGCGAGGGGCCCGTAGGGGGCGGACACGGAGGCCACCCGTCGCTCATGCCATTTCCGCCAGTCGGCGGGGGGATCGTCTGCGTCATCGCTCATGCCGCTCAACCCTTCCACGCGGGTCCGGCCGGGAACCATGGGGTACCCCGTCCGGACGTGCGCTTCGTGAAAGGGCGTCAGCCTGAGGTGGGCTCAGCAGCCGTCGCAGGGACAGCAGCAGCAGTCGCCGCAGCCGCAGTCACAGTTGCAGTTGCCGCAGTCGCAGTTGTTGCACCAGGGCTCCTTCTTCTCCCGGGACCACGGCCCCTCGTGCTCGGTGCAGCACAGCTGGCAGGTGCAGAACAGCCCGAGGGCCACCGCGCAGCCGGCGAGCAGCCCGCGCCGAGGCTTCTGCGGAGGCCGGCCGCCCCCACCCCCACCGCCGCCGGGCCCCATGGGCGGCGGGGGCATCCCCGGCCCGCCGGGGGCGGGAGGAGCGCCCGGGGCGTAGGGATTGCCGCCGTAGGGATTGCCGCCGTAGGGGTTCCCGTTCCCGTACGGACTGCTCGCCTGGGGGCTGCTCGCGTACGGTCCGGCCCCGCCCTGGTACGGCCCGGCCGCGTACGGGCCGCCGCCGCCCTGCCCGGTGGAGGCGGTCGCCGTGTGCCCGCAGCCGCTGGTCCCGAAGGCCCGGTCCACCGAGGTGCGCAGCTCGTGCACCAGCAGCCGGTGGGCGAGCCCGGCGTCCGCGAACTCGACCTCGCGCAGCGCGAGCCTGATGCCCTGCAGGGCGTCGTCGCACAGCCGGCGGGCCTCGGCCAGCCGGGTTCCGGTGGCGGTCAGCGGGTTCCAGGCGCCGGCCGAGGCGTCCGCCGCCTGGTCCTCCACGGCGTCCAGCAGGTGCGCGAGCCGCCCGAAGTACCGGCCGGCTTCGGCGAGCGCGGGGGCGTTGCCTGGCCGTCCGGCGAGCTGCGCGGTATGGGCGAAGGCGGCGGCCGTCGCGGTCTCCGTCGGCTCGGTCACCACGAGCACGGGCGTGCCGGGTCCGGCCAGCGTCTCGATGCCGGCCTGCCGGTCCACGGCGTCGACGAGCACCGCCGTGTCGAAGCCGAGCGAGGCCCCGGTGCGGGCGCCGGCCCGGTCCCAGCCGCGGGCCACCCTGCGGGCGGCCGCGGCTATGGGGGCCCGGGCCAACAGGCCGTCCCGGTCGGCCACGTGGTCCCGTACCTTCGCGGAGGCCAGCACGAGCGAGACGGCGGCGGCGAGCCGCGCACCCTCGCCGTTGGCGACCGGGGCGGTGCGCATCCCGCGCAGCGGACAGGGTCCGGCGGTGCGCCGGGCGCCGGGGGCCGGTCCGGACTGAGCCTCCGTCAGAACGGATACCAGCAGCCCGTCGTAGTTGGTGACGATCCTGGCGAACTGGCCGTGGTCCCCGCGAAGTGCCAGGCACAGCCCGCACAGATGAGCCATCCACTCCGTTTTGAACCGCTCGCCCAGCCTGTGCGTGCAAGGTCTGACGATGCCGAACAACTGCTTCCCCCGTGTGTCGTACGCGTGCCTGCCGGGCATCGTATCGACCCGCGTCCTTCACCCGTACGTCCCCGCCGGCCACCCGTACGGCGGCACCGGTCGTATTTTCACTCAGTCAGCAGTGGTAGCTGCCAGGAACCTTGACCGTGCAACGGATGTTCTGCACCAGTACCGTCACGAAACCCCTGCGCGGCGGCTATCCACTTGGCGCGTTGTCAGCATCATGGACGACCATAGGGGCAGCGGAGAGAAGACAGACTGACCACGGTGAAAGGAGGCGTCCATGGGTTCGGTGCGCAAGGCGAGTGCCTGGCTGGGTCTCGTGGAGGACAGCGACGACGAGCGTTACTACGACGACGACTACGCGGAGGCGGCCCAGGGTTCGGTGGCCGGTCCCGGCGAGCAGTGGGTCACCGACCCCCGCGTCAGAGTGGCCTCCGAGTCCGCCGTCGAGCAGGGCCGCCGCATCGCGACGGTGACCCCCGACGGGTTCCGTGACGCGCGGGGCATCGGCGAGCTGTTCCGCGAGGGCGTCCCGGTGATCGTGAACCTGTCGTCGATGGACCCGGGCGACGCGAAGCGCGTGGTCGACTTCGCGGCCGGCCTGACCTTCGGGCTGCGCGGCTCGATCGAGCGGGTGGCGACCAGGGTCTTCCTGCTGACCCCGGCCGACACCCAGATCGTGAGCGGCGAGCCCGGCGGCCGCTCGCGCGACTTCTTCAACCAGAGCTAGGCAGGGCCCTCACCGGAAGGCGTCGAGCCCGGTGAGCGCCTTGCCCAGCACCAGCTGGTGCATCTCGACGGTGCCCTCGTAGGTGAGGACCGATTCGAGGTTGGTGGCGTGCCGCATGACGGGGTATTCGAGCGAGATCCCGTTGGCACCGAGGATGGTCCGCGCGGTGCGACAGATCTCGATGGCCTCGCGGACGTTGTTGAGCTTGCCGAAGCTGATCTGCTCCGGCCGCAGGGTGCCCGCGTCCATGCGCCGGCCCAGGTGGTGGGCGAGCAGGATGCCCTTGTGCAGCTCCAGTGCCATGTCGGCCAGCTTGGCCTGGGTGAGCTGGAAGCCGCCGATCGGCTTTCCGAACTGCTCCCGCGTCTTCGCGTAGCCGAGCGCCGCCTCGAAACTGGCGCGCGCCGCGCCCATGGACCCCCAGATGATCCCGTACCGCGCGTGGCTGAGACAGCCGAGCGGCCCCTTGAGACCGGTGACGCCCGGCAGCACCGCGTCGGCCGGCAGCCGTACGTCATCCATCACGAGCTCGCTGGTCACGCTGGCCCGCAGCGACCACTTGTGCTTGATCTCCGGCGCGGAGAAGCCGGCGCTGTCCGTCGGGACGGCGAATCCCCTGATCCCCTCGTCGGTCTGCGCCCAGACCACGGCGACGGCGGCCACGGATCCGTTGGTGATCCACATCTTGCGCCCGTTGAGCACCCAGTCGGCGCCGTCCCGCTTGGCGTAGGTCCGCATCGCGGCGGGGTCCGATCCCACATCGGGCTCGGTCAGCCCGAAGCAGCCGATCAGCTCACCGGCCGCCATGCCGGGCAGCCAGCGCTGCTTCTGCTCCTCGGAGCCGTACTTCCAGATCGCGTACATGGCGAGCGAGCCCTGTACGGAGACCAGCGAGCGGATGCCGGAGTCGGCCGCCTCCAGCTCCAGGCAGGCCAGCCCGTACTGCACGGCGCTGGCGCCCGCGCACCCGTACCCCTCCAGGGACATGCCGAGCGCGCCGATCGATCCGAGCTCGCGGGCCAGCTCGCGGATCCCGGGGAGCTCGCCGCTCTCGTACCAGCCGGCGATGTGGGGCAGCACCCGGTCGGCGGCCCAGCCGCGGACGGTGTCGCGGATGGCGAGGTCCTCGGGCCCGAGGAGCTCGTCGATCCCGAGCGGATCAAGGGGCAGGAACGCGGACACGGGGCCTCCCGGCGGCCTGAGTTCAGAACCTAGCAGCGCAAGTTTTACGCCCCGCCGAAGCTAAACGCCCAATCCCCACCCCGTCCACCCCCACCTCCCGGCCCGGCCCGGCCACATCCAGCCCCGCCGGCGTTTGAGGCGCGGGGTCCGGGGCGGTGCCCCCGC
>NZ_JBHXNP010000077.1:0-45526 GCF_042719495.1 Streptomyces sp. NPDC058525 | reverse complement strand
CCCCGGGCCCCGGGCGGGGGGGGGGCGGGGGGCCCCAATCGCGCCCCCCCCCCCCCCACGGCCACTGGACCCGCCCCGAATTCGATGCAGAAACACTGCGAGTTTCCTCACCCGCCCGTACTGGTCATGCTGGGCTTCTCGGGACAGGACGATGCGAATCCTCTGGGAGGGTCCATGCGCCTGCGAGACCCGTACCGGCGCCGAACCACCGGGCCGAACCCGCTACCGGAGCGCTGAGACGCCATGCCGGCGACCACAGCAGGCGTACTGGTGGTGGGCGCCACGGGCGAAGTGGGCCGGATCGCCGTACAGGAGCTTCTCCGCCGCGGCGCCCGCGTCGCGCTGACGGGCCGCGACGCGGAACGCCTTGCAGGCCTGGCAGCACACACGGGCGGGTTCCTCGCCGCCGTGACGGGGGCGATCGTCACCACCCCGCTCACCGGGACCGCGGACTACGCGGCATCGAAGTCCGCCTTGGCATGCTGGCTCGGCGTCCTGGCGCGCGAGCTGCGCCGCAGGCGCGTCGCCGTGGTCGACGCCCGCCTCCCGCACCTGCACACCGGCTTCGCTTCCCGCGCCGTCGTGGGCACGCCGCCGCCCCTGCAAAGGGGCGCAGAACCCGCCCCCAAGGTCGTGGCACTCGTCGACGATCGTCATCGGGGCCGTGCTGGTGGCCGCCTTCTTCGCCGTCCGGATCGCCGGTTGGTGAGCAGGCACGAGCAGGTGGCCGCGAGCGATGCTTGGCCCATGCACTGGCCGCCCCGGTTCCTCTCCGCCCTCCGGGCCCGGGCGGGAGATGAACTGTTTCTCCGCATTGCGGGCCCCTCGGGACGGCAGCGGCGTGCTCGCATCCACGGTGCTCCGGGGCCGCGCTGGTACGGGCCCGGACGTCCGATACGGATCGTGCACGCCGATGCCTCGATGTACGTCGGCGGGCTCGCGGCGCTGCTGCTGCAGTCGCTGCACCCGGTCGCCATGGCCGCGGTCTGGGCCCACTCCGGATTCAGGGGCGACCCGTGGGGCCGGCTCCAGCGCACCAGCACCTTCCTGGCCGTCACGACCTTCGGGACGGCCCAGGACGCCGAGCAGGCCGTGCTCCAGGTGAGACGCGTGCACGAACGGGTCAAGGGACGCACCGCTTCGGGCGTGCCCTACCGCGCGTCCGACCCCCATCTGCTCACCTGGGTGCACATCGCGGAGACGGAGTGCTTCCTCAAGGCCTACCAGCGCTACGGGCGTCAGCCGCTGGACCGGCCCGGACAAGACGGGTACGTGGCCGATATGGCTCAGGTCGCACGCCGGCTGGGAGCCGCGGAGCCGCCCGAGACCCTCGGCGAGCTGACGGCGCGGATTGCCGCATACCGTCCCGAGCTCCGACCCACACCGGAAGCACGCGAGACCACCGACTATCTGCTGTCCCACCCCCCACTGCCCGCGGCCGCCCGTATTCCGTACGCCCTCCTGGTGGCCGCCGCAGTGGATCTGCTCCCCCGATGGGCCAGAGCCCAGCTCGTCCTGCCCCTCACCACGCGCCTCTCGCTGCCGCTGGCCCGGCTCGGCGGCCGTGCGGTGATTGCCGCCATCCGGTGGGCGACGCCTCCGCTTCCGCCGCCTACGGCACAGGCCGTGAACCCGCCCGACTGACCTCAGCGGGCCGTGACACGGGGCAGGGCAGCGGCTACATCGTCCGCGAGGCGGTCGATGTCCTTGCGGAGGAACGGAGCGGCCAGCCGGGCCAGGCCCTTGAAGCGGAAGGCCGCGGCATAGACCAGCCGGGTCGAACCCTCGGATACCGGCGTGAGGCGAAGGTCGTCGGTGATGACGGCGCTGCTGTTCTCTCCGATGAACACGAGACGGTCACTCTCTTGGACGTCGAGCCGGTACGACAGTTCCGTGGTGCGCCCGCGGAAGCGTGAGACGTTGCGCCAGAGGGAACCCGGCCGTACGGGCCCCTGGTCGAGACGGACGCAGGAGACCGTCGCCGGGTCCCACTCCTGCGTGTGCGCGAAGTCCGCGAGATACGCCACGGTGTCGTCCAGCGAGCGGGAAATGAGCATGGTGCGCACTACCTGAATCACCTTTTCCTCCTCAGCGGATGGAACGGACCTCCTCGTCAGCACGTATTCCGGCGGCTGCCCCTGCGTGGATGCACCGTCGGCACTTTCACCAGCTCGCCGGCGCCCCGACTCGCATCGTTTTCGCATCGTAGAATGGGCGGTATGTCCGAAGCAGCCCTCGGTGTATCGACGGGCGCTGTGGCGCGGCGCCTGGGCGTTTCGCCGACCACCGTGCGTTCCTGGGAGCAGCGGTACGGAATCGGCCCGGCGGTGCGCGAAGGCGGCAGGCACCGGCGGTGGATGCCGGGCGATGTCGCGATGTTGGAAGAAATGTGCCGGCTCACTTCGTCCGGCATACCGCCCGCCGAGGCCGCCCGGGCGGCGGTGGCCATGCGCCGCCAGCCGGATTCCGATTCGGATTCGGATTCGGCTGTCCGCGTGGAGACCCCTTCTCTCCTGCTGCGGGAAGCCGTCGCGCCGCCGGATGCCCGCGGCCAGACCCGTCAGCCCGGTTCGCGCAACGGGCTGCCCCTCGGTGAGGTGCGGCAGGAGTGCCGCGGGCTGGCGCGTGCCGCGGTGCGGCTCGACAGCCCGGCCATGGAGGCGCTGTTGGAGAACCTGGTGGAGGCTCATGGCCTCGTGACCGCGTGGGAGGAGGTGATGGCGCCGACGCTCCATGCCGCGGGCCGCAAGTGGGAATCCTCCGATGACCGGTACGTCGAGGTGGAGCATCTGCTGGCCTGGCACGTGTCGACGGCGCTGCGGCGAGCGGCGGTCGGCGGGCCCCTGGTCCCGGCTCACGTGGCGCCGGTTCTGCTGGCCTGTCTTCCCGGGGAGCAGCACACGCTGCCGTTGGAGGCGCTGGCGGCCGGACTGGCCGAACGGGGTCTGCCGGCCCGTATGTTCGGCGCGGCCGTGCCCGCCGAGGCCCTTCGGGCGGCCGTGCTGCGGTCAGGTCCGTCCGCTGTCGTGTTGTGGTCGCAGTCCCACTCGACGGCGGACAGCGCGCTGGCCCGGCACGTGGCGTCGACGGAGTTCGGCCTCAAGGGGGCCCGGACCACGCCCTTGGTCTTCCTCGCGGGCCCCGGCTGGTCCGTGCGGGACGCTGTCGCGGGCATGACGCGTCCTCGCGGTCTGCGGGAGGCGCTGGATGCCATCGCCGCGCTCTACACCGAGCGGGACGCGGCGCCGGAAGCGGAAGCCGGCGAGCCGCTGCCGGACACGATCGACGCCATGCCGTCACGGTGGTGAAAGCATCTCGGCGACCGTCCGGGCTGTGCGCTGCTCCCACAAGCCTCCGCCGCGCAGCATGCTGTGGCGGCCCGTCGGCATGGGGATCCCCCGTGCGAGGGCGCCTGCGGCGAGCGCCCGGTGGACGAAGTCCCACGACTGCCGGGCGGAGGTGATCCGGTCCCTCTCGTCGTGCAGCAGGTACAGCTGCCGTCCGGCCAGGTGGTCGACCGGTTCACCGGGCGGACACCAGGGGGCGAGGGCGATCACGCCTCGTACGGACGGATGCGCGGCGGCCCGCAGAGCGGCGCGGCCGCCCATGGAGTGACCGACGAGGACGACCGGGATGTCGCCGTGGCTTTCGCGGATCCACGCGAGGGCGTCGAGGGCGTCCTGGGCGGCATCGGCCCTGGCGCCGTTCCAGCCGCGGTGCCGGTAGCGGAGTTCGGCGACGAGAACCGACTGCCCCCCAGGGCGCGCATGACGGCGGTGGTGAAGGCGCGCATGCGCAGGGCGGGCAGATTGAGCAGCGGCGGCGGGCCCAGGCCGTCGGCTCGGCCGCCGTGCAGCAGCACCACCGCGGCGCGGGGGTCCGGCGGCGAGTACCGGACGGCGAGCCTGCCCGGCAGGGTGCCGGTGTGCCGGGTGAACGTTCTCGTCTTCAACGTCGTCCGCCCTCGGGTCGCGGCGGGCGGGGTGGGCGGGGCGTGCGTGGTGGGCGTGGGAAGAATCCGCTGGTGCGCGCCTGGTAGTCGGCGTATCCCGGGCGGTCGGCCATGTGGGCCTCGAGCAGGCGTTTGCCGCTGCCCTTGATGAGCAGCGCGCTCATGAGGAGCGGGGAGATGACGGTTGCGGCCGCGGTCTGCCAGGTGGCGCAGGCCGTGAGGTAGAGGCCCCACCAGACGAGGAAGTCGCCGAAGTAGTTGGGGTGCCTGTTCCATGCCCACAGTCCGCGGTCCATGATGCGTCCCTTGTTCGCGGGATCGGCTTTGAACCGGGCGAGCTGGTGGTCCCCCAGACCTTCGAAGAACAGGCCGGCGGCCCACAGCGTGAGCCCGAGCACCGCTGTGGCCTCCAGGGGCTGCGGCAGGAGGACTGCGGCCTGGACGGGGAGGGAGACCAGCCAGACGAGGGCGCCCTGGAGGAGGTAGACGGTGCGCAGGGCGTACCAGGCCGGGTTGCCCGGTGCCCGGGCGAGCATGCGGGCGTAGCGCGGGTCCTCCCCGTGTCCGCGTCCGCGCCGTGCGATGTGTACCGCGAGGCGGAGGCCCCACACGAGGGTGGCGAGGGCCACCGCGGTCCGCCGTGCCGGGTCGCCGTATCCCGCGGAGAGGAACCAGGCGACGACGGCGACGGCTGCGAAGGCCAGGCCCCAGGCGACGTCGACGATCCTGTGCACGCCCTTGACCGTGGCGACGGCGAAGGTCAGCAGCATGACAGCGAGCGCCGTGCCCGCCGAGGCGGCGAGGACGGTGACCAAGGCTCCGGTGTCGACGGCGGTCACGCGAGGGGCCCTTTCGTGTACCAGTGCGCCGGGGTGCCGGGCATCGCCGCCTCACCGTGGCCGTCTGGCCGCACGGCGAGGATCTGGTCGACGCCCATGCGGTTCTGGGCGAGGGCGAGGCGGCTGCCGGCGAGGTAGAGGCGCCAGACGCGGGTGGTGGGTTCGCCGACCAGGGTGACGAACTCCTTCCGTCGCTCTTCCAGCGTCAGGCTCCAGGCGGCGAGGGTGTAGGCGGGGTCGTCGGGGCGTTTCCAGTAGGCGCAGGAGTAGGCCATCGAGGTGTCGAGCAGGAGTTCGTAGAAGGTGTTCGACAGGTCGTAGTGGTGGCTGATGGCAGCGCGGTCCCGGACCGTAGTGTGCATGCGGCCGCGCAGCCGGGCCCGGGGGGCTGCCGGCCGGGCGGGGCAGGGGCCGAGCGCGCGCAGCCGCACGGCGGTCCTGGCGGCGCGGGCGAGATCGGCGGCATGGGGCCGGGCGGGCGTGCGTCCGGTCAGGTTCCGCCACACGTGTCCCAGGCTTGTGGCGAGGTCGTCCTCGGTGTCGATCTCCCCGGCGATGTACGCCTCGGCGAGGCCGAGCTCGCCGGGCTGCCACAGGAGCCAGCGCAGGGCGCGGGGGCTCCGGACGACGATGACCGGGGCGTCGCGGGGTCCGGCTTCGCTGCCGTCCCAGGCCTTCGTCCGGGGCCTGGTCGCGGTGGCCGACACGCTCATCAGACCTCCCGGCCGGGGTGCTCGGCGCCGGTGAGGACGAGCTGGCGTACGTCGAGGTAGTGGGACCGGAAGCCGGCCTCGGAGTAGGCGAGGTAGAACTCCCACATCCGGCGGAAGGCGTGGTCGAAGCCGAGGGCGGCCACCGCGGCGGACTGCTGGAGGAACCGCTCCCGCCACAGCCGCAGGGTTTCCGCGTAGTGGTCGCCGTAGCCGGTGTCGTGGACGATGCGCAGTCCGGCGTCCCCGCTTTCCCGGGCGATGGCCTCCCGGGACGGAATGAGGCCGCCGGGGAAGACGTACTTGCTGATCCAGGTGTGGGTGCGGGCGGTGTTCAGCATCTGCTGGTGCGGCATGGTGATGGCCTGGAGCGCGGCGCGGCCTCCGGGGGCCAGCAGGCGGCGCAGGGCGTCGAAGTAGGCGGGCCAGTACTCGGCGCCCACGGCTTCGATCATCTCGACGCTCACGACGGCGTCGTACCTGCCTTGGACGCGGCGGTAGTCGCACAACTCGACGGTGACCCGGTCGGCGACCCCGGCGTCCGCGATGCGCCTCAGTGCGAGCTCGCGCTGCTCGTGCGAGAGGGTGATCGTACGGACGCGGGCGCCGCGCGTGGCGGCCCGGATGGCCAGTTCTCCCCAGCCGGTGCCGATCTCCAGGAGGCTGCTGCCCGGTCGTGTCCCGGCCAGGTCGAGGAGCCGGTCGATCTTGCGGTGTTGAGCCGCGGGCAGGTGCGCGCTCGTGGCCGGGAAGGAGGCGAACACGGCCGACGAGTAGGTGAGGGTGGGGTCGAGGAAGGTGGCGAAGAGGTCGTTGGACAGGTCGTAGTGGCGTTGGATGTTCTCGCGGGCCCCGTCGATGGTGTTCAGGTCGGAGCTGGGCCTGCGGCGGACCCATGCGCCGCGCAGGCGGCGCAGCGCCCGGGGTACGAGGTCGTCGACGTGGCGCGCGATGACGGTCAGGGTGGCGACCAGGTCATGGCTGTCCCATTCGCCCGCCATGTAGGACTCGCCGAAGCCGATCAGGCCGTTGGCGCCGATCCGCCGGTAGAAGCCCTCGGGGTCGTGCAGGATCAGCGTCGGCAGGCTGCCGGTCGCGTCCCGGGCCTGTTCGGGTACGAGTCCCCCGCCGGCGTCGGTCCGTACGCGCAACGGCATCCGGGCGAAGGCCCGTTCCAGGATCCGGCGGGCCATGGCGGTGCGCAGGGCGGAGGTCCGGGGCAGGCGGGCGATGTCCGGCCAGAGCGTGGCGTCCACCGACTGCCGGCCGGCGCAGGTCTCGCCGTGCGGCACGGGAGGGAGGGTAAGAGTCACAGCGCGTCTCCCTGGACGGGATGGGCGGGGCAGGTGGCACCGGTGGGCCGGGGGGTGACGGGCAGGCCCTTGAGGTAGAGGCGGATGCCGTGCCGGCGGATGCCGAGCGACACCCCGGCGGTGGACCACGGGTTGCGCAGGACGGCGGCGAGCAGGGTTCGGGTTCCGGCGGGGCGGTGGGTGCCGCGGACGGTGGCGGTCAGTGGCCTTGAACCGTCGCCGTGGCAGAGCTGGATGGCGAGGTCGAGGCGGTCGCCGGGCAGCGGCAGCCTCATCCGGTAGTGGCCCTCGACGCCGAAGAACGGCGAGACGTGGAAGTTCTTGGGGACCTCGTCCCGGCCTTGGCCGTCGGGGCGCACGAGGTAGCTGTGGCGTTCGCCGTAGGTGTTGTGCACTTCGGCGACGACGCAGACCAGGTGGCCGGACCTGTCGTGGCACCAGTACAGGGTCAGCGGGTTGAAGACGTGTCCCAGCACGCGTGCGTGGGCGAGCATGAGAACGCACCCGTCGGCGTTGTCGACGCCTTGGGCGGCGAGGTAGGCGTCGAGGCCGGCCCGCACGGTCGGCGCGTCGCCCGCGAAGTGGTCCCGGGCGTCGAAGCGGGCGAACGGCCGCAGGACGCGGGGCAGGACCGGAGGGTGGTCCACGTCGATCAGCCACAGGTACGTTCGGTGCCGCAGGACGTACCGGACCGGCGTGACCCGGACGTGCCTCACCTCGCTCGCGTACAGAGCGGGCAGGCGGGGCGCCGTTGCGGGCGGGGTCGGTTTGGCCGCGCGGGCGGGTGCGGTTGTCACCAGCCCACCCCCAGTGATCGGGCCGCCTCGGCGCCCGAGCGGCAGCCGTCCTCGTGGAATCCCCACCCGTGGTAGGCGCCCGCGTAGGCGGTGACGCGGTCGTTCAGGGTGGGCAGCAGGCGCTGCGCCGCCACCGACTCGGGCGTGTAGACCGGGTGTTCGTAGGTCATCCGGGCCAGGACGGTGGCCTCGTCGAGCCGGTCGCCGGGGTTCAGGGTGACGATGTGCGGCTCGCCGCCCGGCAGGCGCTGCAGCCGGTTCATGTCGTAGCTGACCTGTACGGATTCGGGGCGGGCCGTACAGGAGGGCAGCCAGTAGTTCCATGCCGCCCGGGCGTGCCCGCCGCGGGGCAGGAACGTGGTGTCCCGGTGCAGCACCGTCGGATTGCGGGAGTAGGTGAAGGCACCGAGGAGGCGGCGCTCCTGCTCCGTGGGATCGGCCAGAAGGCGCAGGGCCTGGTCGGGATGGACCGCGATGACGACGGCGGCGTGTTCGGGCGACTCGCCGTCCTCGGTGAACAGGCGCACGGAGCCGGCTCCCCGTACGACCTTGCGGACGGGTGTCGACGTCCGGACGGCGGCGAGGGTCTTGGCGGCCCGTTCGACGTAGGCGGCGGACCCTCCGGTGACGGTCTTCCACTGCGGGGATCCGGTGACGGACAGCAGTCCGTGATGGTCGAGGAAGCGGAAGAGGTAGGAGGCCGGGTACTGGAGGGCGGTCTCCGCCGCGCAGGACCAGACGGCCGCGACCAGGGGGATGGCGAAGTGGCTGACGAAGTACGGCGA
The DNA here is from genome assembly GCF_042719495.1 of Streptomyces sp. NPDC058525. Classification (NCBI taxonomy): domain Bacteria; kingdom Bacillati; phylum Actinomycetota; class Actinomycetes; order Kitasatosporales; family Streptomycetaceae; genus Streptomyces; species Streptomyces sp. NPDC058525. The sequence goes on along the minus strand of NZ_JBHXNP010000077.1, from coordinate 37,130 downwards.
GAAGCGGTTGCGGTGCAGGAAGTCGCCCAGGGTGCGCGTGGTGTCGTCGGCGGCCAGCAGCCGGCGGGCGGCGCGGTGAAACCTGGGGACGTCGGCGAGCATCAGCAGGTGGCGGCCGCGGAGCAGGTTCCCGCCGCCCAGGAGTCCGCGCGGGCCGCGGGCGCCGGCGTACTCCAGGCCGCAGCCGTCGCAGCGGACGGACATGCTCATCTCGGAGTCCTGCGTGCTCACGCCCAGTTCGCGGAAGAGGCGCAGGAGGGTCGGGTAGGTGCGCTCGTTGTGGACGATGAAGCCCGTGTCGACGCTGAGCGTCCTGCCACCGGCAGTTGGCAGCTCCTGTGTGTGCGCGTGGCCGCCGAGGCGGTCGTCCGCCTCGTAGAGGACCACGTCGTGGGTGCGGGACAGTATGTACGCGGCTGTCAGTCCGGACACTCCTGCCCCGACCACCGCGATGCTCGGTCGGTCCAACCCGTCCACCCCCTCTGGTGGTTGGGGCCCGGGGAACGGACTTCCCGAGGCCTGCGGTTTCATCGGACTATTCGGTGCCGCTCCCGTGTCGGATGGGTGCGGTTTCAGCCCCGGTCTCCCCTGCGGCCGAGGCCACGCTGAGCCTGAGCCGCTGCATCCCCCGGCGTGCGTGGCTCTTCACGGTGCCGAGCGGCATCCCGGTGCGGCGGGCGATCTGGGCCTGGGTGAGATCGGCGAAGTAGGCGAGGGCCAGCACATCGCGCTGGAGCCGCGGGAGCCGGGAGAGTTCCCGGGTGACCACGATCCGGTCGACCACCTGCTCGGTCCCCCCGACCGGGTGGTCGGAGAGCTGCCGGCCGACAGCGGCCACGAGTTCCAGCCGCCGGGTCCGCGCACTCAGTGCGTCCGCCGTCTTGCGGCGGGTGATGCCCAGGAGCCACGCCGGGAGCGTGCCGCGATCCGGACGGAACCCGGCCCGGCCGCGCCACGCGGCGACGAACACCTGCTGGGCGACGTCCTCCGCCTCGCGCGCGTCGCCCAAGGCGCGCAAGGCGCAGGAGTGGACGAGACGGCTCCAGCGCCGGTAGGCCAGCGGCAGCCATTGCTCGTCGTCCTGGAGCATCAACGCTGTGATGGCGGCGTCCGAGACGGATTCGTCCGGCCGTGTGCCGGCCGCGACAGCGGCCTGACCAGCATCGTTGCCCCGCATCAGGGTTGCGGTCATGACGCCTCCTCCTCCGACTCGCGGTCCTCGCGTCTGCCGGAGCGAAGGCCGTCACCACACGGAGGAAGACACCTGCGGGTCCGTCGGACGCGATGCGATCAGGTTCCACGGATCAGACCCGCCGGAGCAACTTGCATCGTTTACGCATTGAATTCGGCCGGGGTCGGGGGTCAACCGATGCGGCGCGGCTCCCCGATCGAGTGAACCGCACCTTTGAGACCAAACCGGCAAGACACGGGCGGCGAAGTACGGGAGCGAGATGCCCGGGCAGTCACCGGGCTCTCGGGCGTCGCGGGGACTTCCGCGCGGCGCGGCATCCGCCCCTTGGAGGTAGAGCAATGCTTCGTGTGTGCAAGAGCGTTTCGGTGGCCCTGGCAGTCGGCGCAGTGGTGGTCGGCGGTGCGTCGATGGCCTTCGCCGACGCGGGGGCGCAGGGTGTGGCCGCGTATTCGCCCGGTGTCGGCTCGGGCAACCTGATCCAGGTCCCCATCCACATCCCGGTCAACGCCTGCGGCAACACGCTCAGCATCATCGGTCTGCTGAACCCGTCCTTCGGCAACACCTGCGTCAACCTCTGACCGGGCACCCCCGCAAGGCGCCGGTCCGCCGCCGAGAACGGGGTGGCGCGGACCGGTGACCTGCCCGGGTCCGGGTCCAGGGGGGCGGGGTGCGCTCTTGGCGCATCGCATCCCCTCACGCGTACCCGCGGCCCGGCGGGTCGGCTGCGGGTGGCTGTCGGCACAGCCACCCGCAGCACCCCGGAAGATCCGGCGCGTCGGCGCGTCGGATCTTCCGGTGGCGGACCAATCCACTGGGCCGTTGGCGCCGAAGAACGGGCGTGAGCAGCTTCCGCGACGCACACTCCCCCGCAGCCGGTGGTGCACAGGCCGGACTTCTCGCCGCCCTCACCTCATGTGCGGATCCCCTGGGCCGCTCTGTGCCCGGGCGGCGCGGCGCAGCCGCCGGAACCTCCCGAACTCATCTCGCCCCGCCCGCCCGTGGACGCACGGTCCGGCAGGAACAAAGCCGCCTTATCAAGGAGAAACCGATCATGAACAGTATGCAGATCCGACGCACCGGTATCGCCGTGGCCGCAGCCGTCCTGCTGCCCTTCTCGCTGGCCGCCTGTTCCGATGCCTCCAGCGACACCAAGGCCGCCCCCAGCGCGGCCGCGGGCGGCTCCGCCTCGACGGGAGCGAGCACACCTGCCGGAGACGCGATGACGATGGACGAGCCCTTCGGCCCCGCCTGCGCAGGAGTCCCGAAGGACGGCGCGGGCTCCTTCGAGGGCATGGCCAAGGACCCGGTCGCCACCGCCGCCTCCAACAACCCGGCCCTGTCCACCCTGGTCGCCGCGGTCAAGCAGGCCGGGCTCGTGGACACCCTGAACAACGCGCAGGACATCACCGTCTTCGCCCCGACCAACGACGCCTTCGCGAAGATCCCGAAGGCCGACCTCGACAAGGTGCTCGCCGACAAGGCGACGCTGACCAAGATCCTCACGTACCACGTGGTCGGCCAGAAGCTGACGCCTGAGCAGCTGGACAACGGCTCCTTCGAAACCCTCCAGAAGGGCACGGTCACCACCAAGGGCTCCGGCGAGTCCTACAAGGTCAACGACACCGCCTCGGTGGTCTGCGGCAACGTCAAGACCGCCAACGCCAACGTCTACATCATCGACACCGTCCTGATGCCGAAGTAGCCGCCGACGGCGTCCTGCCGTCCGCCGTACGACAGCGGCCCGGTACCTCCGTCCGAGCAGAACGGAGGTACCGGGCCGTTCGTCGCTTCTTGACGGGCTAGCTCTGGTTGAGGGGCAGGGCCAGGTCGGTGACCTGGTACTTCTGCGGGAAGGCTCCCTTGTCGGTGGCCTTGCCCGTCAGTACGTCGACGGAGTAGAGGCGGTATGCGCCGCCCGTACCGATGGCCGCGAAGCCGTGGTTCGTGCCGGCGGCCGGGTTGTAGTAGATGTCGAACCCGGCGTCCAGGTCGGCGTCGACCCCGAGGTTGCCGGTGGGGGCGAGGGTGCCGGCGTTGGCGGGCGACTGCAGGGAGATGCGGTTGATCATCGTGTCGAGGTCGAACAGGGTGGTCGCCGTTGCGGCGTTGAGGTCGTTGTTGGTGTAGGCGGCGCCGGTGACGCCCGTGGCGGTCGAGGGCGGGGTGGTGGGGTTGGTGAGGGGGCCGTCGACCGTCGTGGTCAGGAGCGCGGATCGGTCGTCGATGTTGTGGCGCAGGTTCTGGCCTGTGTCGGAGATGACCCGCAGGCGGTTCGCGGCGGGGTTGAAGTCCACGCCGAACGCGGTCCCGGCGAGCGCCTCGGTCAGCTGGGACACCTTCGTGGCCGCTGCGTTCGTGGTGTTCAGGGTGTAGATGCCGCCTCGGTCGCCTACGCCGTACAGCCGCTCGTTCTGGACGCGGAAGTCGATGCCGACGAGCTTGGTGTCGCCGGCAAGTCCGGAAACCGCGCCCAGCGACCAGGTCTTGGACGGCTTGTGCACATCGAACTCGACCAGGCGCTGGTCGCTGGTCAGGCCGATCGCACGCAGTCCGCCGTTGTGGTCCATCGCAGGCAGGGTCTGCGGCGGGGTGTCGTCGGCAGCGGCGAGCGCGGGAGCCGCGCACAAGGCTGCGAGAACGACGGCGGATGCGGCGGTGAGGGTGCGGTTTCGCATGTCACTCCCAGATCGGATGCCTCGGCCAGGGTGGCCGACGGCTCGACCGGCATTCGCGACCACGGCCACCGCGGATGTGTCCCCGGGGCGGATGCCACCCGCACGGCCCAAGGGCGGCGCCCCTTGCTCCGGACGGGTGCGGCGGTCCGGCCGCGCTTTCCCTCTCGCGGCCGGGCCGCCCGCTCAACGTCCAGGCCGGCGGCAGACGGCGGCCGTTCGGATGAACTCTTCAAGGCCGCATAACGGAACCGGATCGCAGATTGTCAGATTGGCATGACAGTCCATCAGTTTCTGCCGCGTCAGGTCTCTCGCCCCAGCTCAACCTCGCTGCGCCGTCCATCAGGGCTTCCCGAGCCGGAAGAGCGGCGTCGGCTTCGTCAGCAGTGGGGCCTGAGTACCCGGCAAGTCGCCGTCGCGTTCGGTGTGACCCCGGCGACGGTGCGTTCCTGGGAGTGCGGGCGCACGGCACCACGAGGTGGCCGGCGTGACGCGTACCGGCGGTTCCTCGCGGGTCTCGCCCAGCACGGCGCGACCACGGTCATCACTCTGAAGGACCCAAGACCGGCCGCCTCGCGACAGCCCGACACCGTACTTCCCGAGACACGACGGGCTCCCTCACCGACCGAACCGCGGCAGGCAGCCCCCTCACTGCCGCGCCGGCAGCCCGCAGGTGCGGTCGGGATGGAGACCGTCGGAGCCACCTCCGGGAGTGCGGATCCGATCTCGCCCGATCGGGTCCGCCGACTGCGGCTGCTGGGCGCCGCGGCCTGTGCGTGGTCGCTCGCGCTGTGGGTGATCCTGACGTGCCCGAGGCCGCTGTAGCGAGCCCCGATCCGCTCCCACCCGGACGCAGTTCACACGATGCCGGTGACGGTGACCTTCACCGCCGCCGGGGAGGCGGCGGCCGTCTCGGCGGCGGCCGCCCGCACGGCGCGGGCGACATCGGCCGCCCGGTGTTGTGCACGGGCGACGATGTCGATGTGAACGGCTGTGACGGACCCGGCGGCCCCGAGCGTGACGCGCACCGCGGAACGCTCCCCGCCGGTGGCGGCCGTTCGTGCTTCGGGTCGGCTGACGACGGAGTGGAGCAGGCCGCGCAGGCCGGGGCGCAGGCAGGCTACGCCGGGTACGGCCAGCACGGCCTCGGTGACCGCCGCGGAGACGGCGGCTACCTGTGGTGTCGTCATACCGTGGGCTCCTGTGGCCGGTCCGGTGGGTCGTGGAGGTCGCTGACGGTGGCGTCCAGCGCGGAGACGGTGAGGCCGATCCGTTCGTGTGCGGCCCGGGCGGTGGTGCTCCGTACCGCCTCGGACAACGCCTGTAGGTCGCGCCCGTACTCGGCTGTGATCTTGAGGTGGACGGTGACCGGGCCGCGCCGAGCCACGCCGGGGCCGTCCGGCGGGACGATGCGGCAACTGCCGGCGCGGACGCCGGGAACTTCCTCGGCGGCCGCGCGCAGGATCCGGGCGGCCACGGACTCGTAGATCCAGCTGTCCTCCTCCAGCTCGCCCAGGGGCAGGTTCCGGCCGGGACGCAGCTCCAGGCGGACCAAGTCCATGACCCTGCGCGCCAGGGAGGAGGTGTCCGAAGGGTCCGTGGGGCCGTCCGGCATCGGGGGCAGTACGGCGGCGCGGAGCCGCTCGAGGTCTGCCAGGGCTTCCTGGCAGTTGACGCAAGAGCTGGTGTGCGGGTCCGCTCGGGTGTGCGTTGCCTGCTCCCATACGGCGGCCAGGTCGCGGCCGCAGGCCAGGAGCTCGGTGTCCTCGTCGGACGACTCGTGTTCGTGGTGGTTCATCGCCATGCGGCCATCGCCTCCGTCAGCACGCGCCGAGCCCGGAAGACGCGCGCGCGAACCGCTTCCGGGCTGATACGGACCGTTTGAGCGATCGATTCGTGGGAGAGGCCCTCGATCTCCCGTAGCACCCAGCACACCCTCTGCTCCGCGGACAGGCAACGCATCGCGCGGCCGAGATCGCGGGCGGCGGCGTGTGATTCGGCGGCACGGACGGGCGATGCCTGGTGCTCCGGTGCGGCCGGCTCCGGGACCGCGTCGAGGTCTGCGGCCGGTCGGCGGGCGCGCAGCAGGTTCAGGCACCGGTTGGTGACGATGCGGTGCAGCCACGTACCAAAGCCCGCTTCGCCGCGGAACTCGGGCAGTTTGCGCCAGGCGCTGACGAAAGCGTCCTGGACGGCGTCCTCGGCCTCGGCACGGGTGCCCATGAGGCGTTCGGCGAGCTGGAGCATGGCCGCTCCGTGACGGTGTACGAGCACCTCGAACGCCTCCTCGTCCCCTTCCGCCGCCTTCACGGCCAGCAGCTCGTCCCCTGACCCGGACGCACCGTCCGTTCCGTCGGGATCCCATCGAGCGCACACACGGGCTCCTTCCAGCCTCCATGTTCTTTGACACCGTCGGCGCCCGATCCGTTACGGACAGAAGATCCAAACTGTCGTTCGCACCGTTCACGGAAGAGGTCCGTAACGGATCGGTGGCCAGTGGTGTCAAAGGGGAGCAAGCGAACTTCGACTCACAAGGGAGCAGTCATGACCGCAACGCAGGAAACGGCGCCGGCCCAGCGGGGCGCGGCGAGTTCCGCTGCCGGGCAGGGTGCCGGGCCGGTACAGGTCGACGAGCCGGCCCGCACTCGGGGCCGGACGTCGATCGCGGACATCGTGGTCGTCAAGATCGCCGGTATGGCGGCGCGGGAGATTCCCGGCGTGCACGACATGGGCGGCGGGCTCTCTCGCACGCTGGGCGCGGTCCGCGACCGGGTGCCCGGCGGGCGGCCCAATGTCGGGCGGGGCGTGAAGGTCGAGGTCGGTGAGCGTCAGGCCGCGATCGACGTCGAACTGGTCGTGGAGTACGGGGTTCCGGTACCGGACGTCGCCCGGGACGTGCGCGAGAACGTGATCAGCGCCGTCGAGCGCATCACCGGCCTGGGGGTCGTCGAGGTGAACATCGCCGTCACCGACGTCCACCTGCCCGGCGAGGACGAAGCGGCAGCAGGCGACACGCGCGTGGAGTGACCGGCCGGCACGCGGATCGTTCGGCTGATCGAGGACGAGGTGGAAGAGGCATGGGAGACATGGGCAAGGAAACGCTCGGGCTGGTGACCGGAATGGCCCTGGCATTCGCCGGCTGGTTCGGAGGGTTCGCGGCCTTCCTGTTGGTCGCGGCCCTCGGCGGTCTGGGCTTTGCGGCTGGTCGCTATCTGGAAGGCGGCGGGAAGGTCAGGGATCTCCTGTTCGCCGATGACCGCAGGCGACCGTGAGGGCGGCCGAGCGCGGCGTCACCACGGTCGCCGACCGGGTCGCCGTCAAGATCGCCAGGCAGGCCGCGACCGAAGCGCTGACCGACGGTGGCCGCGTCCTGCGTGGCACGGCATCCCAGGCAGGGCCGGGTTTCGACATCGCCGTGGAGGTGGCGTTGCCGCTCTCCCCCGACGTCGGATCCCAAGCCGTGTCGATCCAGGAGCATGTCGGCATCCGCTCCGCGCATCTGACAGGCCGAAAGGTCGCGGCGCCGCTCATCCGGGTGAGGCAGCTCACGGCGGCCGCCCCCGGGCCCGGACCGCAACCGCCGGCCGTGGCGGGCGAACAGGCGCCGAGAACGTGGTCGCAGCGGCGTCTGTCGGCCGGATGCCTGGCCGTGACGATCACCGCATCCTCGTGTCTGCTGCTCTGGAACGCGCTCGCACCCCACCTGCTGGTCGAGGCAGGGTCGTTGTCGCCCTACGAGGCCCTTGTGAGGTTCGCCCGCCGGCACAGCCGCATCGGCGGCTGGGCCGGCGCGACCGCCGCCTTGGGCATGTGGCTGGTGATCCTGGCCCTCACCCCCGGGCACCGCCGTCTCCTGACCCTGCGCACCCCCGCGCCGGTGCGGGCGGGGCTCAGCCGAAGCGGCGCCGCGCATCTGGTCGGCGCGGCCCTGGCCGACGTACCGGGGCTGCGCGTCCGTTCCGTCCGCTGCACCGCACGCACCGTTCACGTCCGCTCGGAACTCACCTTCGGTGAAGCCGAGCCGGCCAGAGAGACAGCAACCCTCGCGATCTCCCACGCAATCGAAGCAATGGCACTGAGGCGGAACCCCCGAATCAGACTCGACCTCACGGATACCGGCTCATCCGGGCCGCCGCCCGCCCCAGACCACCGCATCCAGGCAGAAGACCACCATGCGTAGCCGTGGGGCGGCCAACCGGGCCGCGCTCGGCCTGACGGGTTTCATCCTCTGCATCACTGCGGCAAGTTGGGCCCGCTGGGGCACCGTCGGCAGCCCGCCGCACCTGGACCTGACCCCCGTGCGCGACCGCCTCTCGGGACATCCCACGGCGGCCTTGACGGTTCTGGGATGTCTGGGACTGCTCCTCGGGATGGCCTTGCTCAAGGCCCAGTTCCGCGGTCGCGTACCGCGCCGGCTGCCCCTGACATCACCGCGCTGCTCGCTCGACAGCCGAGCCCTGCGCCGTGCGGCACGAACGGGCTGCACCGCGGTCCCCGGAGTCGTACGGGCGCGTTGTCGGCTGAACGGTTCCGTCAAACGCCCGGAACTCACCCTCATCCTGCACCTGGATTGCAGGGCACGCCCGGACGACGTCCTCACCGCCATCGGGACGAGCGTCCTGCCCTCCCTTGCCGCTCTCCTCGCCCCGCAGCCGCTCAACACGCGGATCCTCCTAAGGGTCCAGAGGCCCCGCCGGGTCAAGGCCGCCTGAGAAGGCCCGGACGCGCCGTCGAGCCGCGAACGCCGCCGGGAACACCTGGATCCAGACGCTGCGCCTGACCCACGACGGCACCAACCACCTGTGCCTGGACAGCACCGGACGGTTGCGGCCCAACCCGGGCACGTGGATCGTCGAGGCACGTCAGTGCTCGTCCGGCTCCAGGCCCGGCTCGGGCTCATGGTTCGTGAGGACGTATCCCGATCCGCAGGAACTGGGAAGCCTTCGCACCAGTACGCTGGACTTTGGGATGGGGTTGTAGCGCAGTGGTCGTCGCGCCTTCACCGCATGTAGGAGGACGCCGGTTCGAATCCGGTCGGCCCCATCCCACCCCGGCCGCGGGTCGCACATGAGTCGCCCATGAGTCGTTCAGGCGTCCTTGTCAGCGAGCCTGGCGCCCTCCGGCGCGAACGGGCGGTGGAAGGTGAAGGCGTCCGACGCGGGGCCGTGGTCGTGGAGGTGCTCCAGTCTGGAGACCCCGTCCCGCCAGGTGGGTATCACGCCGTCGGAGACCCACCAGCACACGTAGTTCGGGTGCTCTGTCCTCTCGAACCAGTCGTAACGCCTGTTCAGCGCCGCACGGTGCAGACCGGTGTAGACGGCCTCGAAGGCGGGGCGCAGGTCGGTCCAGAGTGAGAGGGTCGCGGCCAAGGCTGTGGTTTCCGCCGTACGGCCCTTGTCGTACCAGGTCGGTACGGCGAACTCCCCCCATGCACCCCAGTCCGCCCCGAAGAGCACACCCCGGTCGCTCTCTGCCGGTTCGGCATGAGCGAGGTATCCGGGGTGCTCGCTGATCCTCCGGTAGACGGCCTCGCCGCTGTCGTAGAACTCGCGCGTGAGGGGTGAGGCATCGGCGAGCGGTGACTTCAGGACGCCGAATGTGTACAGCGCGAGACGAGGCATGGGCTTCTCCCTGCTTGGGGGGGGGTGGCTGAGACTGCGGGAACTCCCGTACGACCGTGGACGATCGCCGAAGACGACGTGAAGGTAGCTGCCTCTACGGGCCCTGTCGAAGTTGCGTTTTGCCCGCCCAAGTGGCCTCTCGCGCCGATCGTCGCGAGGGCTGGGCGGGGCGGGCTGGGGGTACCGGCGATGCCCGGTCAGCTGAGGCCTGTCTCACAGTCCGACCCATTTGATCTTGTGGCAAGATCACGGGATGCTGCGACTAACCGATTTCATTATCGACTGCCCGGATACGATGAAGCTGGCTGCCTTCTACTCCGAGGTGACAGGGCTCCCGATCAAGGAGAGCAGTACCGAGCAATGGGCCGGTATCTCGCTCGGCGAGATCGAACTGGCCTTCTTCCAGGTGGAGGACTACCGCGCCCCGCAGTGGCCCGACAGCGAGCACCCCAAGCAGTTCCACCTCGACTTCGAAGTCGACGACATCGAGGCCGAACAGCACCGCGTCCTGGCCCTCGGCGCGACCCTTCAGCGGGACTGCGTCGGCCCCAACGGCTACGGCTTCCGCGTCTACACCGACCCCATCGGCCACCCCTTCTGCCTCTGCCGCAACAAGGGCGTCATCTGGACCGATCAGGGTCCCACCTGGCCCAAGCACGACCAGTAGGCCGTGTGCCGAGGTGACTTGAGCGGCGGCGTTGGCTAGGTGGTGGGGAGGAGGTCGGCGAGGAGGGCGGCGAATTCCTCGGGGTCGAGGATGCGGATGCCCAGTTCTTCGGCCTTGGTGCGCTTGGAGCCGGCCTTCTCGCCCGCCACCACGAGGGTGGTGCGCTTGGACACCGAGGACGATGCCTTTCCGCCGGCCCGCTCGATCAGCTCGTTCATCTCGTTCCGGGACAACGACGCCAGGGGGCCGGTCATGGAGCCGGTCACCACGACGGCCTGCCCGGCCAGCGGGCCGCCCGCCGACTCCTCGGCGCCGTTCGCGTCGGTCGCGGCTGTCGCGGTGGTCGCAGCGGTCGCGGTGGTCGCAGCGGTCGCGGGCTTCTGCGGCTCGGTGACCTGCGTGCCGACCTGCTGGGCCTGGAGCTTGTCGAGGAGCGGGGCGAGTTCTACGAGTTCGGCCCCGATGACGCGGGCCTTCTCGGCGCCGATGCCGTCGACCCCGGCCAGCGTGTCCGCGTCGGCGGCCCGGATCGCGGCCATCGAGCCGAAGTGGGCGGCGATCCGGCGGGACATCGTGCGGCCGGTGCCGCGGACACCGAGGGCGCAGAACACGCGGCTCAACGCGGCCCCGCGGGCGGTCTCGATCGCGGCCAGGAGGTTGGCGGCGCTCGTCTCGCCCATCCGCTCCAGACCCAGCAGCTGCTCGCGGGTCAGGGTGAACAGGTCGGCCACGTCCTTGACCAGACCCGCCTCCACCAGCTGGATCGCGCGCGTGCCGCCGAGGCCTTCGATGTCGAGCTGGTCCCGGCCGGCCGCGTAGATCACCGAGGCCACGGCCTGACAGGACCGGCCGCGCACGCACCGCCACCGCTGCTCGGAGGTGTCGATCGCGTCGCCACAGCGGGGGCACACCTCGGGGAAGACGATGGGGCTCTCGGCGCCGGTGCGCTGGTCGGCCAGTGGTGCCTCGACCCGGGGGATCACGTCGCCGGCCCGGTACACGAACACCTGGTCGCCGATCATGAGGCCTCGACGGGTGATGTCGGACGGGTTGTGGAGCGTGGCGTAGGTGACCGTCACCCCGTCGATGACCACGGGCTCCAGGACGGCGCGCGGGGCGATGATCCCGGTCCGGCCGACGTTCCACTCGACCGCCAGCAGGCGCGTCACCTTGTGTTCGGCCGCCAGCTTGCGGGCCACCGCCCATCTCGGGGCGCGCGAGCCGTTGCCGGCCTGCCGCTGGTCCTCGGCCGTGTCGGCCTTGACGACGACACCGTCGATCCCGAACGGCAGGTCTCCGCGCAGCCCGGCGATCACGTCGATGCGTTCCTGCACCTGCTCCACGGTCTCGCAGCGCATGGGGGCGGCGGCCGTGCTGGCGGCGGTGTTCGCGCCGAGCGCGGCCAGCTTCTCCAGCAGAGCGACGTGGCCGAGGTCGTCCAGGCCGATCGCGCTGTAGGCGAAGAAGGTCAGCTCGATCCGGTAGGGGCGGTCCTTGGCCCGCAGGGTGCCGGCCGCTCCGCTGCGCGGGTGCGCGAAGGGCGTGGCCTCGTGGGCGAGCCGGATCCGGTTGGCCTCCGCGAACTGCGCGGTCGTCAGCAGCACCTCGCCGCGCAGCTCGACGTCGATCGGCTGGGTGAGGACGGGCGGCAGGCCGAGGATGGCGTCGGCGGCGTGGGTGATGTCCTCGCCGGCCAGGCCGTCGCCGCGGGTGAGGAGCTGCACGAGACGACCGCCCCGGTACCGGGCGGCCACCGCGAGGCCGTCGAGCTTCGGCTCCACGCACCATCCGGCCACGGGGTGCCCGAGACGCCGCTCCAGCCCTGCGGCCCACTCGGCGAGCTCGTCGGCGTCGAAGACGTTGTCGAGGGAGAGCATCGGCACCGAATGCGGCACGTCACCCTGCACGGCCCCGCCCGCCACCTTCCCGGTGGGCGACTCGGCGAGCACCTCGTCCGGGTGGGCCTCCTCGTAGGCCGCGATGGCGCGCAGCAGCCCGTCGTACTCGTCGTCACCGAGCGGGGTGGTCCCGTCGCCGTAGTACGCGGCCGACGCCGCCACGGCGGTGGTCACGGCCTCCATGTAGGCGGCGGGAGAGAGCAGGGCACTGTTTTCGGTCATGAAGGTCATCATCCCGCCCCGCACTGACAACGCCGCCGACCGAGCCGGCTCTCGACGGGTCGTCACGCGGACGCACATGGTGACCTGCGGAGATGCCGCTCGTTCCGCTATGTGGCCCGATTCCTGCCGGCCGGCCTCCAGGAGCTATTGTCCCCCGGTCACGGACGGCAATCGGCCGTCCGTTCAGCCCAGGGGAGCCGACATGACCGATCTGAACTCGCTGCGTGCAAGCCTTGCGTCAGGTGAGCACGAGTTCGCCGACACCTTGGCCTTCATCACCGCGCACTACGCGTACCAGCCGCAGGCGTTCCGCAACGGGGAAGCGGAAAACGCCGCAGGTGAGAACGAGGGCTCCTGCAAGACGCTGGGACTGGCCCTGCTGGAAGGGCTGAGCGACCAGGAGGCGCTGCTGGCGTTCGGTGAGCACTACCGCAGCGTCCTGGCCACGCCGAACGACACCGATCACGGCAACATCCGCAACCTGATGGCCCACGGCCTGGCAGGGGTGCGCTTCGCCGGACAGCCGTTGACCCGCAGGGGCTGAACGAGCACTACATCGTTGAGGTGTTCGATGACGCCGGGGCGCCGGCGCCATGCGGATTTCAGCGTCCCGCGGACTGGTAGCAGCACCGTCGGCTCCGAACCTCGCCGTCAAGATCGGAGCCAGATGGTGAGGGCTGCCGCGATCAGTCGGCTTGCAGCGCGGTGACGAGCCTGGTTCCCAGGAGCCGTACGGCTGGGGAGGGCTGACCGCGGCGGGCGATGAGGCCGAGCCGGGCGTGCGTGGCGGCGTCGGTGAGCGGGACGGTCCGCAGGCCGGTCCCCTGTGTGGAGGACGCGCTGAGGACGGCGACGCCCGCGCCGCGCTCGGCGAGGCGGAGCAGGGTGACCGGAGAACTGGCGTCGATGTCCACGCGTGGGTCGAGACCGATCCGGTGGCAGGAGTCCTCGTACGCGGCGCGGATGCCGGTGCCCGGGGAGAGGCAGAGGATCTTCTCCTCCCGTAGGTCGCCGAGGCGCAGTTCCGGCCGGTCGAGTGGGTGCCCTGCCGGGACGGCTGCGGTGATCGGCTCGTCGACGACGATGCTCACGTCCAGGCCTGCGGCCACGTCGCCCGCGTAGCCGATCAGGGCGAGGTCGAGAGAGCCGGCGAGGACCTGGGTCTGGAGGTCGTCGGAGTAGGCCTCGTGAAGGCTGAGCTCGATGCCGGGGTGGGTGTGGCCTAGGTCGGCGATGCTGTCGAGGAAGGCCGGGATCGAGCAGCCCATGATCATGCCGAGCCGGACCCGGCCGCGGACGGCATCGGCGAACTCGGCGGCGGTGTGTTTGATGGCCTCGAGGGTGGCGAGGGCGTTCCTGGCGAGGGGGAGAACGGCCTCCCCGACCGGGGTGAGGCGGATCTGCCGGCCGGAGCGGTCGAGCAGTTGCTGGCCCAGTTCCGACTCCAGCTTGGCCACTTGGGTGCTGATCCCGGATTGGCTGACGTGCAGGCGATGGGCGGCGGCGGTGAAGGTGCCCTCGTCCATGATCGCGGCGAAGTAGCGCAGCTGGTGCATCTCCATATCCAGGAATGATAGATCTGATCTCGGCTATCTGTTGGACGGATGAATGGCAGGGCGGGACGATGGAGGCATGACGAAGACGAGGACTGCGCGAGAGCTTGCCGAGACCTACTTCACCGCCTGGGAGGCGGGCGACTTCGACACCCTGCGGGGGTTGCTGGCCGAGGATGTCGACTTCGTCGGAGCGCTGGGAACGGCGTCGGGGGTAGAGGAGGCGCTCGCCGGGCTGAAGGGGCTCGGTCAGGTGCTGGAGAAGATCGACGTGAAGGTGCGGGTGGCGGACGGTGATGACGTGATCACCTGGTTCGACCTGCACACGAGCGCCGCGCCGCCCGCCCCGACGGCGAACTGGATGCACGTGGAGGACGGGAAGATCGCCCGCATCCGGGTGACCTTCGACCCCCGCGCACTGCTGGCGGGACTCGAGACGCACAACTGAACGGGGGCCTGATGACAACGTCAGCAGTGGGCAAGGCGCTTGACTGGCTGTGTGCCGTACGGGTGTCGGCACAGGACGACGCCGACTTCCCTGACGAGCTGTTCGACCGTGTGGACGATCTGATCGACGCCTACGGTGCCGACGACATCGCCGAAATCGTTGCCGAGGCAGTGGAGGCCGGCCGGGCCTCGGCAGAGCAGGCGATCGTCTTCCTGAACGTGGCGGCGTGGTCGGGGACGGACAACGGCGCTTCCATGACGCGCACGCTGGACCGGTGGGTACGGAAGGCAGACGATCCGGTTTGTCTGGGCATCGCACTGCACCACGAGTACTACCCCTTGCCCACACGCGACGAGATGTCCGTGAAGCTTGCCGAGATCGCCCTGCGCTTCCCGGAGCACCGGGCCGTCTGTGAGAGTCGCGTAGCCGACCGTCCCGCGGACTGACGCCGCGGTTCGGGTGGGGTCACGGGCGTACGCGGGGTGCCCAGGCCGCGGGTCCCGGCGTGGACCTGCTCCGCGGGGGCCTGGGCAGCGGTTCGGCGGAACTTCGGCATCAAGGTCGGGCGCTGAGGCCGGAACGGCCCTTCTGCCCCGCGTCACCGTAGCCCGGCGCCGCGCGCCCGGCTCGTCCACCGGCGGCTACTCGCCGGCCGCCTTGGTCCGCGGCCGCGGGCGTTCGCCCTGTGGCCCGAACAGGACCAGGTACTCGACGGGCCCGCCGGGGGCGGCGTTCGCCAGCCCGTGCGGGGTGCGGGTGTCGAATTCGGCGACGTCCCCGGCGGCCAGGACGAGATCCTGGCTGCCCAGCGCGAGCCACAGCCGCCCGTACAGGACGCACACCCACTCGTAGCCCTCGTGGGAGACCTGCCGGGGCCGTGCGGGCCGCGCGGGCGGATCCTCGACGGCGGGCAGTACGTGCTTGTGGGCGTGCAAGCCGCCGACGTACCGGGTGAGCGGCAGCACCACCTTGTCGTCGCCGAAGCTCAACGCCGCCGAGGGGCGCGGCTCGGCCACCGGGGCGGGTGCGGTACCGGCCAGCTCGTCCAGGGAGACGCCGTACTCCTTCGCCAGCCGCAGCACCACCTCCAGGGTGGGCTTGCGCCGGCCGGTCTCGATCCGCGACAGCGTGCTCGGCGAGATGCCGGTCGCACGGCTGACACCGGCGAGCGTGGCGCCGCGCTGCTCGCGCGCGGCTCGCAGCCTCGGCCCCATCGCCGCCACCGCGGCGCCCAGGTCGTCGCCTGTCATCGCTCCCGCTCCTTCCCCACCGCACCACTCCCGCCCTGTCCTGCGAGCTTGCCAGATTGGCAACGCCGATCGCGTCGGGGGGCCGCTGCCCCGCATGATCGACGGGTAGCCGCTTCCGCCCGCGAACCGAGGAGAAGCCCATGCAACCTGGGCAGCCCGAGCCGACCACCGCCGAACCCCGCCACCGCACCGTCCACACCCCCGCCGGGCGCCTGCACCTGGTCGAGCAGGGCACCGGCCCGCTGGTCCTGCTCGTGCACGGCTTCCCCGAATCCTGGTACTCGTGGCGCCACCAGCTGCCGGCCCTCGCCGCCGTCGGCTACCGGGCCGTGGCCATCGACGTACGCGGCTACGGCCGCTCCTCCAAGCCCGCCGCGATCGACGCCTACCGGATGCTCGACCTGGTGGAGGACAACCTGGCCGCGGTACGCGCCCTCGGCGAGGAGAGCGCGGTGGTCATCGGGCACGACTGGGGATCCAACATCGCCGCCTCCTCCGCGCTGCTCCACCCGGAGGTCTTCCGCGCCGTCGGCCTGCTGAGCGTCCCCTACGCGCCGCCGGGCGGCCCGCGCCCCACCGACGTCTTCGGCCAGATCGGTGGCCCTGAGCAGGAGTTCTACGTCTCCTACTTCCAGGAACCCGGCCGCGCCGAGGCTGAGATCGAGCCCGACGTCCGGGGCTGGCTCGCCGGCCTCTACGCGGCGCTGTCCGCCGACACCATGCCCGCCCCGGGCGAGCCCGACCCGCACTTCGTCGCCCACGGCGGCCGACTGCGCGACCGCTTCCCGTCAGACAGCCTCCCCGCCTGGCTGGGCGAGGACGAACTCGACTTCTACGCTGCGGAGTTCGAGCGCACCGGCCTGGGCGGTGCCCTCAACCGCTACCGCAACATGGACCGCGACTGGGAGGACCTCGCCCCCCACCACGGAGCCCCGATCACGCAGCCGTCCCTGTTCATCGGCGGCGCCCTGGACGCCTCCACCACCTGGATGGCCGACGCCATCAACGCCTTACCCGCCACCCTCCCCGCCCTGTCCGCCTCCCACTTGCTGGAAGGCTGCGGCCACTGGATCCAGCAGGAACGCCCCGAAGAGGTCAACCAGTTGCTCACCGACTGGCTCACCGGCCTCCAGGACTGAACCGGCCCTCGCGCGACTCCGCAACGGCCCTGCCCCGGGCCTCGACCGGCGCGGCACCACCGCCAGCGCGCCGGACCGGCACACCAAGCTCTACCCCAACTACCTCGGACGCATCGCACCGCAGGACCGGGACCTGGTGCTGCCCTCGCTGATGAACACCCTGGCCCTGGTCGCCACCCGCGAAGACCTCCTCGCCCGCCCGTTGGTCACCCGGTGCGGGACTCCGCCTCGTGGATGGCCCAGGCCGCGTTGACGAGTCCGATGTGGCTGAAGGCCTGGGGGAAGTTGCCGAGGAGTTCACCGGTCGTCGGTTCGACTTCTTCGGCGAGGAGCCCCACGTCGTTCATGCAGCCCGCCACGCGTTCGAAGACGATGCGGGCCGCGTCGGTGTCCCCTGCCAGTGCGAGGGCCTGGGCCAGCCAGCACGTGCAGAGCAGGAAGGTTCCCTCCCCGCCGGCCAGGCCGTCGTCCGCCGCGAGATAGCGGTACACCATCCCGTCCGGCCCGGTGAGGCGGGTCCTGACCGCGTCGATGGTGGCTCGCATCCGAGGGGTGTCGGCGGCTTCGAACCCGACGATCGCCATCATGAGGGCCGAAGCGTCGAGCATGTCCGAGCCGAACGCCTGCGTGTACGCGCCCGCCGACTCGCTCCACCCGTCCTGTTCGATGGCCGCGCGGATCTCGTCCCTGGTCTGCCGCCAGAGCGGGATCCGCTCCTGAGCGCCCAGCGCCTCGGCCAGGTCCAGGGCGCGGTCCAGGGCGACCCAGCACATGAGCTTGGAGTAGAGGAAGTGCTGCGGTTCGCTGCGGACCTCCCAGATGCCCTGGTCCTTCTCGCGCCAGCGGACGGCGGCCGTGTCGGCGAGTCCGGTCAGGAAGGCCTTGGTGTGCTCGTCGGCGTCCTTCAGGTGGTGGCGCAGCGTGTGGAAGGCGGCCAGCAGTTCGCCGTAGACGTCGAGTTGGCGCTGCGCCCAGGCGCCGTTGCCGGTCCGGACGGGGCGGCTGTCGCGCCAGCCGGGGAGGTGGGGCAGTTCGCGTTCGCTCAGGTCGCGCTCACCGCGGATGCCGAACATGATCTGGAGGTCCTGGTGGTGGTCCAGGTCGCCGGCCGCGGCCTGTGCCATCCAGCGGAAGAACTGCTCCGCCTCAAAGGGGCAGGCAGCGACCCACAAGGCGTCCAGGGTGAACGAGGCGTCGCGCACCCAGGCGTAGCGGTAGTCCCAATTGCGGACCCCTCCGATCTCCTCGGGCAGGGAGGTCGTCGGCGCGGCCACGATGGCGCCGGTCGGCTGGAAGGTGAGCGACTGCAGGACGCGGCCGCTGTGGCCCACGAGGTCCGCCCACGGCCCCTCGTACATCTGGTGCTCCCCCGACCAGGCGCGCCAGGCGGCCAAGGTGTCCTCCAGGTGGGTGAGGATCTGCGGCTGGGACCAGATGGTGGGGTTGCCGCCGGCGGGAACGTACTGGAGGGCGAAGCCCGCGGACTGGCCCGCGTGCAGTTCCGGGGCGCATCGGGCCAGGTCCGTGATCTCGAGCGGATACGGGGAGCACAGTCCGAGGGTGTCGGGTCCGCCGTGGCAGAGCAGCCCTCCTTCGACGACTGTCAGGCGGGGTCTGACCAGCCCGTATTCCGGTCGCGGGGCGAACTCCATCTCGAGTGCGACCCGGCCCTCGGTGCAGTGCGCCACTCTCAGGAGGAGGTGGGGTGCGTGCAGGCCCAGGTCGTGTCCGGTCTCGCTGCGTCCGGAGGCGAGGGCGTCGGTCAGGGTGACCGTGCCGGTGGGAGTGCGGAACGTCGTCTCCAGGACCATCGTGCGTTCGAGGTAGCGCCTGCTGTGCGTGGAGGGGCCGGCCGGCCGGATGAGCCAGTGGCCGGCCTGCGGGCCGAGGATCCGGCCGAAGAGGGAGCTGGAGTCGAAGTGCGGCATGCACAGCCAGTCGACCGAACCATGACGGCTGACGAGTGCCGCAGTGTGACAGTCGGAGAGCAGGGCGTAGTCCGCGATGGGCCGGTCGTTCACCTCGGGCACCTCCGCGGTCGCCGGAGTCGCAGCGCCGTGGGGCGGGACCCGGCCCCTGCGGGTGCGGCAGTACGCCTGCGTCACATCTTCCTACAGCCGGGATGCGCGCGCATGTCCCGCCGCTCCCCCGGCCACCACGGCTGCGGCTGCGGCTGCGGTGACCGGCACTTACCACCGGAGAAGCCCCACGGGCTGTGCCGGGCCTAGGGGCAGGCTTCCTCGGTTTTGGCCACGGTGAACGCCACCGGCTGACCGGTGAGCGCCGCCCCGGGCTTCGGGTCCTGGCTGCACACCTTCCAGTTCGACTCCTGCACCACCATGCGGCTGTGAACGGCGTCCTTCACCGTGACGCTGGTGTTGGCCGGCAGCGCTCCGCGGACGGCTTTCATGCCCTGCCCTACGAAGTCCTCCATGGTGCTTCCCACGGGCTTCGGGCCGGGGGCGTCGCCTGCGGGGCACGTCTCCTCGAGCTTGACCGCCCCGAAGTCGATGATGGTGGTGGTGTCGACCTTCGCTGCGGCGGCGGGCTGCTGCGAGCACACCTTCCAGTTCCGGTCCACGGCCTGAAGGCGGTCGCGGCCGAGCGCGTCGTGGGACTTGAGGACCGCGAACCCGGCGGCCTGAGCCTCGTCCTGGGCGGCTTGGAGGCCCTTGCCCACGAGGTTGGGGAGAGCGGCGGTCTTCGCGGCGGGCGTCGGGCCGGACCGCGCGGTGGTGCCGGCGGCCGGGGCACTGGGAGCCGACGGCTTCCCCGCATCGGCGGACTGGGGGTTGCACGCGGTCAGGGCAAGCAAGGCGGCAGCCGCGGCGGCGAAAGCCGCTGTGTGGTGTGTGCGCATCGCGCCATCTTGTCCCGGTGTGGGACTGCGTGTGGCGGCTTTGACCCGTCTGTGACGCACCAAAACCCCGTGCGGAGCCGAGGCTCCTCCGCGGAGGGAGCCTCGCTACCGCGCGCGCCTGGGCTGCGGTTGCGGAAGTGCCATGGGTTGTCCGTTTGCGTCACCGGCCGTAGGCCGCAGGGGAGTTGCTCCGCCGGTACCCTCCGGGTGCGGTCCCGTGCGTGCGTTTGAACGCGTTGGCGAAGGCGAACTCGGATGTATAGCCCACCTGGGCGGCGATGGTTCTCAGCGGTGCGTCCGATGCGCGGAGCAGGCGCGCTGCCGTGGTCATCCGCCACCAGGTCAGGTAGCCGAGCGGCGGTTGGCCGACGAGCAGGGCGAAGCGTCTGGCGAACGGCGCCCGGGAGAGCCCGCCTTCGGCAGCGAGTTTCGCCACGGTCCAGGGTGTTGCCGGGTCTCGGTGGATGGCGTGGAGGGCGGCGGTGACCGGTGGGTCGTTCAGTGCGGCGGCCCATCCGGTGATGCCGCCCCGGTCGGGCCGTTCCTTGAACCAGATGCGCAGGATGTACAGCAGCAGCGTGTCCAGGAGGGCGGGGACGATGGCGTCCGTGCCCAGATGCGGACTCTCCAGCTCGGCGGCCAACAGCCGTACGGCCGAGCGCAGTTCGGGGTGGCGGCCCGGGTGCGCCGGCAGGTGGATCAGATCCGGGAGGGTCAGCAGCAGCGGGTGGGTGCGGGACGGGTCGAGCTGGTAGGCCCCGCAGAGCACTACGGTGACCGGACCGCCGCCTCCGCTCCGGTCGACGCTGTCCGAGGCGTAGGCGTCGTACGGCTGGTGGTCGTCGGGGCCGCACGCGGGCGCTGTCGCGAGGGATTCGGGGCTGTCGGCCAGGGTGTGCCCGCTGCCGTGAGGGAGGAACACCACGTCTCCCGTGCCCAGTTGGATCGGTTCCGCATGCGGGGGCAGGAGCCAGCAGGACCCCTGCAGGATCACCTGGAAGCCCGCCGACCCGGGAACGGAGGCGAACTCCTGTCCCCACGGGGCATGCCACCGCACGTGCGCCGACCGGGGCCGGCCGGTCCGTGTCACCGCGACCACGTCGCTGAGTACATCCATGCACCGAGCGTACGGGGGGCGAGACGCACGCGCATGAACTGGGCAGTTTGACGCATGGATCGTCTTCATGTGCGGTCCTACGTTTGCGGCATGACGATGATGAAGACCGCGCGCATCCACGAGTACGGCGACGCCTCTGTGATCCGCTACGACGCCGTCCCCCGCCCACGGCCCGGCTCGGACGAAGTGCTTGTCCGTATCGCCGCGACCTCGTTCAATCCCACCGAGGCCGCTCTCCGAGCCGGCCTGTTGCAGTCGTTCTTCACCCTGGACCTGCCCTACACGCTCGGCTGGGACGTCGCCGGCACCGTGGCCGAGATCGGAGCGGGGGTGGAGGGATTCGCTGTCGGTGACCGGGTCATCGGGCGGTTCGATGGCGGGGGTGCGGCTGCCGAGTACGTACGTGTGCCTGCCGCGTTGTTGGTCGCGGCGCCGGTCTCCGTGCCCCTCGCGCACGCTGCGGCCCTTCCCGTGGCCGGTCTGACGGCCTGGCAGGCCGTGCTCGAACACGGGAAGGCAGCCGCCGGCCAGCGCGTGCTGGTGAACGGTGCGGGCGGCGGCGTCGGAGGCTTCGTGACGCAGTTGGCCAAGCACGCGGGGGCGGAGGTGATAGCCACGGCCGGTCCCCGGAGCACCGAAGCGGTGCTGCGCCAGGGGGCGGACCAGGTGATCGACTACACCGCCGGGCCGCTGGGCACCGCACTCGACGGTCCGGTGGACACTCTGCTGAACCTGGTCCCGCTGAGCCCGCCGGAGGCCGCGGCTCTGGCGCCTCTGGTGCGGCCGGGCGGGAGGATCGTCTCGATCGCCAGCCCGATCGAGCCGGCCGCCGACGCCGAGGTGCGTGCGGTGCACATGGTCGCCCGCAACGATGTCGCACATCTCGCGGCGCTCGTGGAACTCGTCGACGCGGGAGCGCTCGGCATCGACATCAGCGACTCACGGCCACTGGCCGACCTTGCGGACGTCCACCGCCTCAGCGAAGCCGGACGGATCCGAGGCAAGGTCATCCTCATCCCTTGAGCCCGGGCGGCCAGTGAGCACGCAGAGGAGCCTCCGGTACGGAGCTTGGTGAGGGTCCGCCAGGAGGCAGAGGCAGGTGCATCCCTGCGCCGACATCGGATCACTGGCCTACACGGCCGTCGATCCGCTCGCGCAGCAGGTCCGCGTGGCCGCAGTGCCGCGCGTACTCGGTGATCTGTGCCACCAGGATCTCGCGCAGGGGCGCCTCCCCGGTCCGCGTGCCGAGGTCGGCGAAGCCGGCGATGAAGCGGTCGGTCACCTCGCTCTCGGCCCGCCACTGCCGCCACGCATCCGCCACGACCGCCGGATCGGCGACCGCGCCGTTCCAGTCGCCGTCACGGTCTTCGGCGGTGCGGTAGATCCTGGGCAAGTCCTCCCCGGCCATCCGGCGGAAGTGCCGTTCGTCCTCGGCCATGTGCCTCACCAGTCCCAGCATGGACATCGTGGACGGCGGTACGGAGCGCCGGGCCATCTGTTCGGCATCCAGGCCCGCACACTTCATCTCGATGGTGAGTCGGAAGTGGCGCAGGCTCTCCAGCAGCGTGCCGCGTTCGTCGACCGTCTCCGCTTCGGTCTCGCGCGGGTCCTCGTCCGGGTCGACCCACATGTCGGGGTAGATGGTGGAAGGGGTCCACCGGGTTACCGCTGCGTCGTTGTCGCGCTCTCCTGAGTCCATGATCGCATCGTGGTGCCCAGCGGCTCCGTCCGCCACTGGATATCGGATCCGGGCCGGCCGACGGCCGGCCGGCCGACCGACGTCCCGGCCCCCTCGTCCGCTCAGTCCTGCGGGTGGTCGATGCAGCTCAGGGGGCCGCGCACGCAGGTGAGGTGGCGGAGGACGTGTGGAGCGTGGGTGAGGTGGTCGAGTAGGAGGTCGGGGGCGTGGCGGGCGTGCGCGGGACCGGTGTAACCCCAGGCGGCACCGACCGCGAGGACGCCGGCGGCTTCGACATGCCGACGGGTGGACCTGCGACTCCCGCGGTCAACTGCCGAGGGCCGGCGCGGTTCTGCCCGCTCGCTCCCTTGGCGTTCTCACCCCGTCAGGACGCCGGGGAGTTCAGAGCCGTCGGATGGTCGTCGAGCACGGGCAGGCGGGCCACGACTTCGTCTCCGGAAGAGTCCTCCGTCGGCTGGAAGCCGAGCGAGGCGTACAGCCGGGCGGCCGGAGTGTTGTCCGGGTGGTACGACAGGCGGAGTTCCCGGCAGTCCTCACGCCGGGCCAGCCACTTCATCAGGGTTTGCACGGCCGCCCGCCCGACTCCCCTGCCCTGCTGGCTGCCATCGATCAGCATGCCACCGAGCCAGTACGAGCCGTCGTCGTCACGGCCCCACATGATGTGGCCCACCACCGTGTCATCGGCGCAGACCGCCAGCGAGTGCCAGACGCCCTCCCTCGTAGACAGGAGCAGGTAGCGGGCCGCCAACGCGGGCACGTACAGCCGCTGTTCGTCCAGCGGAGCGACGTCCGCGACAGCGCGCCAGTTCTCGTCGTTCACCTCGTGCAGGACGACACGTCGCCCCGCGCCGTCAGAAAGTCCAAAGCTGATCATGGAGACCAAGCTATGCACCGAGCTGTTGATCAGCGAATCCTTTTGAGTACCTGAGACCTCGCGGTCGTGGAAGCCGGCGTCCGAGAGGTCGTCGCTCAGCGTCGGGCCGCCGGCGGCCGGGTGGTGGGGGCGTTCAGGCAGTGGTCGAGGAGGGCGTGCATGCGGGGGACGGGGAGGGACGGGTTGGCCGCGGCGCCCTCTGCGGTGCGGAGGTCGGTGAGGAGGGTTTCCAGGGTCTTCGGTGTCAGGGTCGGGTTGGCGGCGGCTGCGCGGCGTACCGCGTCGTCGGGGTCCTGCAGCGGAGGTTCGGGGAAGGCGGGGTCGGCTGCGGCCAGGGCGCGTACCTCGGGGTCCGGGTGGCCGATGAGGTGGGTGCGGCCGGTGCGGGGGAACGCGGGCAGGGTCAGCAGGTGCGGGCGGTGGGCCGGGCGGGTGACGAAGACGTCGAGGAGGAGGTGCGGCGGAGCCAGCGGGTGGTGGCAGGCCAGCCGGACCCGTACCGCCTCGTCATCGTCCAGCGCCAGTGTCCCGACGAGTTCCGCGGGCAGGCCGGGCCAACCCGCCGCAACCCGGCGCAGCACCGGCTCCGCCGACACCGCGCATGCGGCGTACCAGTCGGGCGGCGGCTCGGTGGCCGGCTGCGTGATCGGGCAGGTGCAGTCGAGCCCGTGATCGACGGCCTTGCGGACCTCCTCGAATGCGGCCCAGGTACGGATGGAGGGCTGGAGCCGGGCACGCATCCGCACGTCCTCGTCCGGATCCTGCCTCAGCTCCGCCGCCGCCGGTCCCAGGTCGGGCCGGGTGGCGACCAGCCTGCGGATCTCTGCGTCGGGGTGGCGGGCGAGCCGGG
Source organism: Streptomyces sp. NPDC058525 (assembly GCF_042719495.1). NCBI lineage: Bacteria > Bacillati > Actinomycetota > Actinomycetes > Kitasatosporales > Streptomycetaceae > Streptomyces > Streptomyces sp. NPDC058525. The sequence continues at coordinate 13,068 of NZ_JBHXNP010000077.1, read as the reverse complement.
CGAGGGCGTCGGCCGGGGTATGGCGGTTCACGGCCAGCGGGTACACCGTGTCGGCGGCGAAGCACTGCTCGACGACCGCGGATGACAGGGCACAGCTGCAGAGTACGGACATCGCGTGGCGTGATCCGATGGGCGGGAGCTCGGCCTCCACCGCCTCCGGGTCCAGCTGCCGATTCCCCTTCCCGGCTGCTTCCCGTACGGCGGGGTCCGGGTCGTCGAGCAGGGCTCGCTGCTGCGCGGCGGTGAGCGACTGCCACTGGAAGGCGGCGTACAGACGGAGTGCGGGGTGGTCGTGACCGGCCATGTCCTGCGGAAAGGACAGCGGGATCTGCCGGGAGGACCAGAGCTCCCCGACGATGTCGTGTTCGCTGACCCTGCCGTCCTCGCCTCCGTCCCGGGCGGTCAGGAAGGTGACGAGGATGTCGGCCGGCAGGGTCCGGAGCCGCCGGGGCCCGGGCCGGGGGCCGCGGGCGAGGTGGGCACGGACGAGTCCCGAGGGGTCCGATGCCAGGGGAGCGAGTCGTACGGGGTCGACGTACGGGTTGCGGGCGAGGGCGCGGCGGATGGGCTCGACCGGGTGGCGGAGGGCCGCGTCGATGACTGCGTCGGGCAGGTCGCGGCCCTCGCACATCAGCAGGCCGGCCTCACCGGCGGCTTCGTCCAGGAGACGTATCAGTACGTCGGCGGGCGCCGCCGTGTTGAAGGCGAGGCCGCGCAGCCACTGTTCGGGGAGAGAGTCAGGGAGAGAGTCGGACACCGCGCCATCCTGCCACCGAGCCGGCATGCCCACGTCCCCTCACCTGGCTGGGCTACCCGCTTCCCTCTGCCCCATGGCCCTGCGCATCGCAGAGCAGAACCTCAGGAATCGGTGACCTCGGGGCGGACCGGGGGCAGTGCCCACGGTTCCAGCGTTCCGTCACAGAGCTCGGCCAGGAACTGTACGGCTCCGCCTTCGTAGTGCCACCAGCCCCCGTTCCGGGACGCGACGGTGACCCGCCACTGCTCCGGGCCGTGCTCGATGGAGCTCCACAAGAACCGGTCTCCCTCGGCTGACTCGGCCCAGGGCAGCAAGCCACCAGGTGCCGGATACGGGAGGCGCAGGTCGGCGGCGTCATCGGAGTCCCACCAGTCCCGCTCTTCTCTTCGCGCATGACCCGCAAGCGGTAGATCTCCAAGCCCGGGTCGGGGAGGCCGACGAGGAGGAAGTCGTCGAGCGTGAACGCGGGATACCGCTCGGCCAGGCGCTTGGCGTCGGCGGGCAGGGTGGTGCCGAGGCCGTCCTCGAACACAGTCCAGTCAACCTCGGCCGACTCCGACCGGCGGTGAGCCACCAGTCCGGGAACGGCCCGCTCCAACACGGCGATCGCCTCGTCCGGATCAAGCAAGTCTGCTGGGGTGGTAGTGAGGCGTGATCCGAATTCTTCGGAGTCCGGTGGTCGAGGATATCGAGAACGGGCCACCGGCCCCGTCCCCCGGACGTCAGCGGCCCCCGCCGGCGGTACGAGAAGGAAGGAAACACCAGCATGGCGATTCAGCGGATGGACAACGTCGGCATCGTCGTCGAGGACATGGAGGCCGCCATCGCGTTCTTCGTGGAACTCGGTATGGAGCTGGAGGGCAGGGCGGAGGTCGAGGGCCTCGTCGCCGACCAGTGCACCGGCCTCGAAGGCGTGCACTGTGACATCGCGATGGTGCGGACCCCGGACGGACGCAGCCGGCTCGAGCTGGCGAGGTACCGCAGCCCCGCGGTAATCAGCGCCGGTCCGCGCGACCGGCCGCACAACGTGCTGGGCACGCACCGCGTCATGTTCGCCGTCGACGACCTCGAGGACACCGTCGCCCGCCTGCGCCCGCACGGTGCCGAACTCCTCGGCGAGATCGCCCGGTACGACGACAGCTATTTGCTGTGCTACGTGCGCGGCCCGGAGGGCATCATCGTCGGGCTGGCCGAGCAACTGCGCTGAGGCCGAGCAACTGCGCTGAGTTCGTACGGCCGACGGGCCGGGCGGCCGTACGCGGACGGCTGAGCGCAGCTGCGATCCGCGACCGGAGCGAACCCGCCCCGGCGGCCCCGCTCAGCCGATGTGGACGACGCGCGCCCACGCGGGCGGGGCGTCGGGGACGTAGTCCGGATCCTCCTCGTTCACGGTGCGGGGAGGACGGGGGAAGAGGCCGACGACCGTGCGACAGGACGGCTGCGCGGAGGGCCAGGGCGTCTGCCCGTCCGTCAGGGCGACGATGACGTCCGGACGGGGACGGGAGCGCAGCGCCCGAGCGAAGCCGGACCGCAGGTCCGTGCCCCCGCCGCCGATCAGTTCGAGGTTCTCGGCCCGGCACAGCGGTACGGCGACGCCCGCGGCCGCGTCGCAGGAGATCACCGAGACGAGGTCGCGCCTCCCGCCCACCGCCCGTGAGATCGCCGCGACCTCCAGCAGCGCGCCGCCCAGCTCTGCGTCGCTCACCGACCCGGAGGTGTCGATCACCACGCAGACCCGGGGCGGCATCCGGCGCAGGCTCGGCAGCACGACGCCGGGGACGCCGGCGGAGCGGCGGGACGGGCGCCGGTAGCTGTGGTCCTCGCCCGCCCCCGGCGCGCCCGCGGCCGCGCGGAGCGCCGCGCCGAGCAACTGCCGCCACGGTTGCGGAGGGTGGAACGCCTCGTCCGCCCAACGCCGCCACCCCTCCGGAGCATCCCCGGGCCGGCCGGTGATCGCCTCGGCAACCCGGAAGCGCACGGCGTCGCGCTGCTGCCGGCTCAGGCCGTGCGCCCCTTCGGGCCCCAGCTCCCAGGGCCGCGCGTGCCCGTCGGCGCCGCTGCCGCAGTCCAGCCAGGCCAGCCGTGGTGTGCGGCCCGCCATCGAGAACCGCCGCAGGTACTCCTCCATCAGCAGCCCGTCGGGCAGGCCCAGCATCGCCGGGAGCACGACCCCCGCCGGCTTCGGCAGGCCATCGCCGTAGACGTCGTCGTTGATCTCGAAGTCGGCCGCGACGTTCTGCCGCAGCCGCTGTCCCGGTCCTTGTTCGCCGTGCTCCCGGGCGTACCGCGCGCTGCGTTCGTGGTGGTCCCGCAGCAGGTGGGACACCTCGTGCACCCAGACGCCCGCCAGTTCCTCCAGGGGAGTGCGGGCCACGAAGGACGGGCTGACGTAGCAGCGCCAGTGGGCGTCGACCGCCATGGTCGGCACCGACCGGTCCTCCACCACGTGGAGCGCGAAGAGCGCACCGGCGAGGTACGGGCGGACGGCGACCGCGTACAGCCGCGCCGCCAGCAGCTTGTCCATGTCCAACGGGATCACGGGGCCTGTCACGTCTCCGGGAGCTGCGGCTTGCACCGGCCGCGGCGCCGGGGGCGGGGACATGGGGCGCGGCAGCGGACGCGGCCTCGGCTGCTTCACGGTCCTGCTCATCGGCGCCCACCCGCCGTGCTCTTGGCGCCGGCGGCCGCCGCGGTACGGGCCACCGAGTCCTCCGCCCGCCGGGCGAGCCCGACCACGGCGGCGAGGCGCTCGACGGTCTCCGGGACCTCCCAGCCGTCGCGGCGCAGCGCGGCCAGCGCCTTGGCAGGGGCGACCAGCAGATCCGGCGCGCCGGTCTCCAGGGCCCTGACCAGCACCGCCCAGCCCGCCTCCCAGCGCTCCCGCTCCGGGCGCGCCCCGACGGCGGCGACCACGGCTTCCAGCGCGGCCTGGCGCAGGTCGCCGCGCTCGGGCAGTTCGGCAGCGGCCGGGTCGGCGAGCAGCGATTCCGGGTCGGGCAGCTCCATACGGTCGATGTGGGCGAGCAGTTCGAGGCCGGGCCCGTCCCCGACGGCGCCCCGGACCAGCAGCGCCAGCACGTCCCGGGAGACGGAAGCCGCCGTGCCGAAGGCGAGCAGGGTCATCGCGGCCTCCCAGCTGCGCGGCGAGGGCCAGGCGCCACCGCGCCGCGTCTCGGTGGTCGGCAGCCGGTGGATCAGGTTCGGCCGGGCGTTCAGGAAGCCGCAGACCGCTTGGCGGGCGAACGCCACCGCCTCCGGCAGTCCCGCCGGGTCGAGCCGGGGCAGTTCCGCGCGCGGCCAGACCCCGCCGAGACCGCGCACCACCACCTCCCGGTCGTGCACCCAGTACAGGTGCACGAACCGGTTCGCGAGCGGCGGGCTCAGCTCCCAGCCGTCCGCGGCCGACGCACGCGGATTGGCCGCGGCCACGATCCGTACGCCGGGCGGCAGTTGCAGCGCGCCGACCTTCCGCTCCAGGACGACCCGCAGCAGTGCCGCCTGCACGGCGGGGGTGGCGGTGGACAGTTCGTCGAGGAAGAGCAGCCCCCGCCCGGCGCGCACCAGCTCCACGGCCCACTGCGGCGGGGCCATGGGCACGCCGTTGGCTGCCGGGTCCTCGCCCACGATGGGCAGCCCGGAGAAGTCGGTCGGCTCGTGGACGCTGGCGATCACGGTCGTCAGCGGCAGGGCGAGGGAGGCGGCGAGCTGGGTCAGCGCGGCCGTCTTGCCGATGCCGGGCTCGCCCCAGAGCAGTACGGGCAGGTCGGCCGCGACGGCCAGGGTGAGCGCCTCCAGCTGCTCGTCGCGTCGCGGTTCGGTCGTGGTCGTGCGCAGGAGGGTCAGGAGGTTGTCGGCGAGGGAGAGCTGTGCACGGTCGGCCGGGGGCGGCACGGGCACGGGCAGGGAAAGGACGGTGTTCGAGGTCATGGGCATCACCTGGGTGTGTTGGGGGACGGGAGGCCGTCCCGGATGTCGTCGTCGTTCGGCGGCGCACGGGGGCGTGGGCGCCGTAGGTGCGGTACGCACAGGACCTGCGGAGGTCGGCGTCCGGTGGCCGGGGCTGGTCCGGTTCAGGTCCGGTCGGTGGTGGGTGTGGTTCGGGTACGGGGGCGGTCGGACGAGGCCGTGCGCCAGGCCAGACCGGGCCCGCGGAACGCGGGCCTGCCGGCGCGGGCCTGCCGACCTGCGGACCTGCCCGCCTGCGGCCCTGCCGGCCTGCGGCCCTGCCGGCCTGCCGGTCTGCGGCCCTGCCGGCCTGCCGGTCTGCGGGCCTGCCCGCCTGCGGCCCTGCCGGCCTGCCGGTCTGCGGGCCTGCGGGCCTGCCGGCCTGCGGACCTGCGGGCCGTCAGCGGTTCAGGCCGGTCCGGGGCCGGGAACGGCTGCCCTGCTTGCGGCGCATCTCCCCCGGCAGACGGTGATCGAGCCGTGGCCGGTGGCCCCTGCCGCCCGTCGCGGCCGCGGCGGGATGCACCGGTACCAGGCCCGAGCGGAAGAGCCCGTGGTCGACGCGACCGGCCACAGCCGCTTCCAGCGCTTCGCGCAACGGCCCTTCGCGCAGGACGGCTCCAGGGCCGAGCAGTCCTTCGACCACGGCCAGGGCCCCGGTCACGTCGCCGTGGCCGAGCCGCTCACGGACGGCGGGCAGCGCCTCGGGGCTGCGGTGCACCGTGTCGATCGCCCTGAGGCAGGGCAGTCCGGGCCCACCGAGCGCCATGAGCAGTTCCTCACGGGCCAGTTGGGCCGGATCATGATCGACCGCCGCCAGCCTGCCGTTGCGCAGCGCGATCCGGTGGACCTCCCCCAGGCACTCGACCCGATGCGGATCCGTGGGCCCCGGGGCCGAGTCGTACGCCGGCCTTGCGGGGCCTGGCAACGCCACCGGACCCGATGCGGTGCCCGCGATTCCGGGAGCGCACAGCGCTGCCGCGACCAGCGGATGGAGCCGTTCGGCACGGAGCAGGCCGGCCCGCAGCAGCTCCAGGTCAGGATGGCTCCGGACGGCGGCCTCCGGGAGCACCGGGAGCGCCGTGATCTGCTGCGGCGCCGGCGCCTCCCGTACCGGCCGGAGGACCGGGGCATGGCTGTCGTCGGGGGCGACGAGTTCGAGTACGGAGTGTCTGCGTGCACCGAGCCGTACGGTGAGAGCCCCGCGAGGTCGGCCTTCGGCCCGCAGGAGCAGTTCCGCCTCGTGGGCCCAGTGGTCCGGCGGCCACGAGGGATCGTGCTCGGCGGGCCGGTACGGTGCGTCCGCGCCGCACCTGTGTGCCAGCTCGGCGCTGCGCGTGGCGTCCCACAGGTGGCGGTGCAGGTCGAGGCGGAACCGCCGGTCGGGATGGGGATGCGGGTGGTGCTCCGGTGCACCGTCGCGCGAATCGTCCCAAAGGGTCAGGGACATCCGCTGGCCGGCGTCCGCCCAGGCGGGCGGCGTCCGCACGACGAGCTGCGGTCCCGCGTCGCCCGGGTCGCCGTAGCGGGCCAGCGCAAGGGTGAGTCCGGGCCGGAGCCGCCCGTCGGGGGCGATCCGGGGCATGTGCCAGCGCAGCAGATCCGGCGCCAGGCGGCGCAGATCGGCCCGGAGGCGGGTGGCGAGGTGGGTGCCGTGGCTGTCGCGCACGGCGCGCAGATCGAGATCGACGTCGATCCGGGCGGCGGCGCAGGCGCCGGCCCAGTCTCCGGCCGCACGGCGCGCGGTCGCGTTCTCGATCATGGACGGTGGCACGGCGTAATCGCGTACGCGCTGCCACATCAGCAGGTGGGCGGGAATCGGTTCCACGAAGTGAAGTGCCATCAGCACTCACCTTGCGTGGACGATTCCCCCAATCCGAAAGAGGGGAAGTTGTTCATCACCGGCATCATAAGCAGCTTCCGGATCATCTGTCAGCCACAAACCGTGAGGCCGGGCGCTGTGGCCGGTGTCGGTACGATGGATCAACAAACGTCAGCCGCTCTTCAGCCGGCGGACGAACTCATCGCCCAGGCGGCGCTGGAGGTCGGCCAGTTGCTCGTCGGTCAGGCCCGTGAGGTCGCTCGTAGCGCCTCCGCCCTTCGCGGCGCCGGTCTGTTGCTTCTGCTGCTCCCGGCGTTTGAGTTCCTGCTCCTCGGGAGAGCCTGGCGCCGCGTACGCGCAGCGGATGAGGACGCCGTCGGCGGCCTTGAGGCAGGTGGCCTCGCGGCCGTCGACCGGGCCCCTGCCCTCGACGCGGTAGCGGATGTTCTGCTCGCTGCCGACGGTGGCCGTCCACGTACTGCCTCCGGTCGGGACGACCTCGAAGACCTGGTCGTCGTTGTAGCAGCAGACGTCCCGGTACTCGGCCTTGATGAGCGCGACGAGGGCCTTCGGCGAGGACCAGGCCGGATCGAGGCGGCGGATGGTCATGGGCGCGAGGCCGCCGCCCTGGTGGCGGGTGGGCACCGTCGAGACGGCGACCACCGAGCTGGCCTCGCCCTGGGGGGTGAGGGGGGTGACGTAGGCGCTGCTTCCGGCGGCGCCGTTGTACCGGAGCGTGAACTCGGACTCGTTGCCCTCGTTGGCGCCGTCCTCGGAGGCGTCCCAACCGCTGCGCTCGAACCACCAGTCGCTGAAGCCGCCCACCGCGGCCGTGCCCTCGCGCTGGCGGGCGGCGAGACTCAGCGGGTAGGACGGGCCGGGGACGGCGGAGGTGTCGGTGGTGATCGTCAGCTTGCCGGTCGTGCCGTCGTAGAGGGCCACGCCGGCGGGGCGTTCGGTGACGACGAGGAACCCGGTCTGCCGCTTGAGGGGGACGACCACGACCGGCGTGCCGTTCGAGCAGGTCACGTAGGCGTCGTCGGCCTCGAAGCGGACCCAGCGCTGCACGGCTGAGATCTTCCGGCCGAGATTGTGGTTGAACCACCCGCTGATCCGGGCACCCGCCTTCTCCACGTCGAACGGACAGCGCTCCTGGCTGCGGCCGCTGCCGCCCAGGGGGACCTCCTGTACGAGGCCCACCTCGTAGCCGGCGAGCCAGCCGCGCCGCTCGACCAAGGCGCCGAAGCGGTCCGAGTCGGGCAGGTAGGTGATGTCGGAGATCTCACCGGTGACATCGCCCAGATGCGGGGCGGCCTGCGCCTTGCCGACCACATACGGGGAGCGGGCCGACAGCCCGGGCACCGGCTCGGTCACGATCTGCGCAGTGGCCATGTACGCGCGGTCTTGCAGGTAGGCCCCGTACACCAGCCAGCCGACGGCGAGCGCGATACCGAACACACCACCGAACCACCCCAGGACGATGGCCGTGTTCCCGCCGCCCCCGGTACGACCCGCGCGCCTGCGGATCCACCGCACCGCCACCCCGGCCGCGACGCAGCACGCCACGAGCAGCAGGGGAAGCGCGAACCAGGCGAAGAGCTTGCGCAGCTCCCACACCGCGATCGTCGTGTAGTAGGAGGCGTACCACAGCACGCATGACGCCGCGAGTATCGCCAGTCCCCAACGCCATGCCCGGCCCATAGGTACTCCCCCGCCCCCGGTCCGGGCCCCCGCCCGGTGTCACCCGTTCGATTCTGCACCCCGGGCCGGTCCGTGTCACCGGCCTCGCGCCCGCCGGTCGGGCAGATGCCAGCGGTACGGCGCGACGAGCGCATCGATACGGTCCGGCCCCCAGCTCCCGGGTGCGTACGGTTCGACCGCCGGCGGGGCGTCGAGCAGCGGGGCGGCCACCTCCCAGAGTCGTTCGACGCCGTCGGAGCGGGTGAAGAAGGACTGGTTGCCGCGCATGGCCTCCAAGAGGAGGTGCTCGTAGCCCTCCAGCGAGTTCTGCGCGGCGAACGAGGTGCCGTAGTTGAAGACCATGTCGCCGTCGGCCAGCTGCATCGACGGCCCCGGCTCCTTCACCAGGAAGCGGGCGGTGATGGAGCCCGGATCGTCGAAGTCGATGACGAGTTCGTTGCTCCGGCCGTCGGCGGCGGCCCGCGCGTCCAGCGGGAACATCCGCAGGACCGGCTCTCGCAGGCCGAGCGTCACGACGTGCCGGCCCTCGGCCAGGGCCTTTCCCGTGCGCAGGTGGAAGGGCACCCCCGCCCAGCGCCAGTTGTCGATCCCGACCCGCAGCGCCACGAACGTCTCCGTGTCCGATGCCGGATCCACGCCCTGCTCGTCGCGGTATCCGGTGTACTGGCCGCGGACGACGTGCGCGGGGTCCAGGGCGCGCATGCTGCGGAAGACCTTGACCTGCTCGTCGCGGAGCGCGTCCGCCTCCAGCACGACCGGCGGTTCCATGGCGACGAAGCCGAGCAGCTGGAACAGGTGGGTGACGACCATGTCGCGGAAGGTTCCGGTGCCCTCGAAGAAGCGGGCGCGGCCCTGGATGTCGATGTGCTCGGGGACGTCGATCTGTACGTGGCTGATGTGCTCCCGGTTCCACAGCGGCTCGAAGAGACCGTTGGCGAAACGGAGGGCCAGGACGTTGTCGACGGCTTCCTTCCCGAGGAAGTGGTCGATCCGGAACACCCGTGACTCGTCGAACACGCGGTGGATGGCGGCGTTGAGCGCGCGGGCGGACGCGAGGTCGGTGCCGAAGGGCTTCTCGACGATGACCCGGCCGTTGCCGGCGAGCCCCGTGGCGCCGAGCAGGTCGATCATCGAGGTGAAGGCGACGGGGGGCACGGCGAGGTGGAAGAGGCGGCGCGGCTCTCCCCCGAGGGCCGTCTCGGCCGCCCGCACCGCTGCGATCAGCGGGTCCGCCGCTCCCGTGTCGGCCGCGCCGAACGACAGGGCGGCTTCGAACGCCTCCCAGGCCGGGCCCTCGGGCTTCGAACGCCCGAACTGCTCCACGGCCTGTCGCGCGTGCGTCCGGAACTCCTGATCGGTGAGCGCCTCCGCCGCGGGAGCGGTACCGACGATGCGGTAGCGCCGCGGCATCAGTCCCGCGCGTGCCAGGTGGAACAGTCCGGGCAGCAGCTTGCGCCGGGCCAGGTCGCCCGTGGCGCCGAACAGCACGATGACGTGGTCCGCCGGGGGCTCGGGAGACTGCTCGGGAGACTGGGCAGGCTCGACCATCGGGCATCCTCACTCGTCGGCGCCTGAGCGCTGCACCGGCACGGCCCGGGCTCTGCGCCGCGTCCGCCGTCATGGCGGCGACCGTGCGTCCTCCAGCCCACTGTGCCCGCCCCCGCCCGATCCGGCATCCGGGCCCACCCGGACGGGCCCGGACCGGTCCGCCGAGCCCGGTCGCGCCAGGCGCTGCCGCAGACGCCGAAACCGGGAACCGTTTCCCCCGTCCGGCCTACGGCGCGGCTGCGGGCGGCAGCCCGGCTTCGGGGTGCCGCCCGCAGGTGCGGTTCAGCTCGTGGGCACGGTGTCCTCGAAGGCGGTGCCCGCCGACCGGTACGCCGCGATCTTGGCGTTGACCTGGGCGGGGGTCAGCACCTGGTCCTTGACGTGGAGGACGTAGTCGACCTGCTGCTCGTACGCGCGGGGGGTGGTGGACGTCTGGCCGTTGAGGTCGATCAGCCACTGGTTGAAGTTGATCGACATGGGGCGTTCCGGGAGGTAGGAGGCGTCGTGGGTGCCGAAGGGCTGCCCGTCGACGTAGTACGTGATGGCGTTGTTGTCGATGGTGACGACGAGGTCGTGCCAGCCCGCGTAGCTCTGGCGGCTCTCGGTGTGGGCGTTGACCGCCTGCCACGGGTCCGGGTTGTAGGTCTCCCAGGAGGTCGTGTAGAGGATGTTGGACGGCTCGCCCCAGCCACCGTTGGGGAGGTACTCGAAGTCGTACTCGGCGTAGTCGTCGGCCATCGGGGCCTTGAGGTCGTTGATGGTGAAGAAGGTCTGGACGATGCGGTCGCCGTCGGGGCCGGACCTGGGGGCGTCGCTGAACTTGACGCGGGCCGCGTACGTTCCGTTCTTGAACTTGGTTGCCTTGGTGAGGACTTCGGTGTGTTCGGTGCCCGAGGCCGTGCCGTTGGTGGAGGTCTCCAGGGTCATGACGGTGTTGCCGCCGCTGGTGGAGAAGGTCACGTTGGAGGGGTCCCAGGTGGCGCCGGGAACGCCCGGGCCGCCCGCGTTGGAGCGCACCGACCAGCCGTTGGCGGAGATCTTCGGATCGGTGTGGGCCGTGTACGTGAAGTCGTCCCAGAGCGATCCGGAGCCGCCGGGCGGGGGCGTGGTGGGCGGCGGTGTGGTCGGCGGGTCCGTGGGGGTGTTGCCCGCGGGGGCGGTGCCCCAGACCAGGGTGCCGGCGCGGGTGGCGGTGACCTTGGTGGAGTCGCCGTAGGCGGTCTGGGCGGCGATGAAGGAGTAGTCGTCGCTCTGCCGCAGCGTCTGCCAGTTGGACTGGTGGAAGCGCAGCTGCATGTCGCCGGTGTCGGCGCCGGGGGCGAGGGAGCCGGCGCCGGAGGTGAAGCCGATCTCCAGGTAGCGGTCGGCGGTGTCGGTGGGGTTGGTGAGCCGGCCGAAGGTGCCGGTGATGTTGGCGCAGCCCTTGACCGCCCAGGAGCAGGCGAAGCGGTAGGCGGCGCCGGGCGAGTCGGCCTTGAAGTAGTAGCGGAGTTTGACCTCGCTCAACGGCAGGGCCGTGGTGCCGGTGTTCTTCACCTTGAACCAGGGCTCGCTCTGGTCGGCGGTGGCGCCCGTGGCACTGGTGCGATACTGCACGGACAGGCTGCTCGCCGCGCTGGCGGTGCCCGGCAGGGCGGCGAGGGCGGCGGCTCCCAGAGCCGTGGCGACGGCTGCCGCGGCGGCGGCCCGCAGGCGGCTGCGGCGCAGTCCGGCCGTCCGGTTCTCGGTGCCGGTCGGGCCGGGTGAGCCGGTCGGGCCGGTCCGGCCGGGTGAGCTGTTCGAGCTGGTCACGGTGGGGGTCCTCTCCGGGGTGCGATCGGGGCGATGTCATGCGGAGGGCGCTGTGCGTCGCATGGAGCGGGGTACGTGAAGCCGGCACAGGTCGTGGAGCCGGCACAGGTCGTGGAGCCGCGACAGACCAGAGAGCTGACCACTGAGTCACTGGACAACTGACCTGTTGATGCGTAGAGAAACTGGCATAGACCAATACGACCGTCAACCCCCTTGTATCCACGGCCTTTTGCCCGACTCTCGCAGCGGTACGTCGCAATCAGCTCGTAGACTGCACCTGACCAGTACCGGATGGTGGCCAACCCGGCCAAGGACTGGTGGATGCGGGACGCGGTACGCGGTACGCGGTGGTGACGCCGGAGAGGGGACGACGCAGATGCGCGAAAGAAGCCCGGGCACGGCCCGGTCGGCCGGGGCGGGCGCGGCGCTGCCGGCAGAGCCTGCCGTCGTACCGCGTTCTGGGATCGGCGGCTCCGACGGGATCCGCCCCGGAGGCGTACTCAAGCGCGAGCGGGTCCGCGATGCGGTGCTGGGGATGGTCGAGGAACGTCGGGCGGGGGACGCGATCCCCTCCGAGCGGGCCCTGTGCGTGCAACTCGGGGTGTCCCGGCCGACGCTACGGGCGGCCGTCGACGAGCTGGTCGCCGCCGGCGTGCTCATCCGCGAGCACGGTCGGGGGGTGTTCGTCGCTCCGGAGAAGATCACCCAGGAGCTGGTCCACGGGCACCACTCGCTCAGCGTGCCGCGCGCTTCGGGGGCTTGGGCCAGTCGGCTGCTGGAGTTCACGACCGTGCCGGCCGGCGCCCGGGTGGGCCGCAGGCTGTGCCTCTCCCCCGCCGCGCAGATCGTCTACGTGGCCCGGCTGCGGCTGGTCGACGGCTACCCGATGGCGATCGAGCACCTGCACATCCCGGCAGCCCTCGTCCCCGGCCTCACCTCCCGAGAACTCGAGCAGGGCGACCTCTACGAGCATCTGCGCACGCACCACGACGTGCGCGTGAACGAGGCTACGCAGACGATCGAGCCCACCGTGGTGACCCGCGCGGAGGCCGAACTGCTGGAGGTACCGGAGCTCTCGCCCGCCCTCCTCTTCGAACGGCTGACCACCGACACCGCGGGGCAGCCCGTCGAGTACGTCCACTCGCTCTATCGCGGCGACCGCTACCGCATCGTGTCCCGCCTGACCCTCCAGGCCGACACCGCACCCGCAGCACCCGCCACACCGTCCGACGGGCACCATCCGGGCATCCCGCCGGGCGACTTCGTCCATGGCGACCCGGTGGCCGCGTCGACGCTGGGAGACGTGCAGGGCCGACGCTGAGGGGCGGCGTACACGTGGTGCGGCAGCCGGATCACGTCGCCGCGACCCGGCTCCCGCTGATCGGTGGTCGCTGATCAGTGGTCGGTGGTCGGTGGTCGGTCAGGAGCTCATGATGTAGCGCAGGGCGAGGCCGGATGCGGTTGTCCAGTAGGTGACGCGGGCTCCGTCGTCGAAGGGGACTTG
>NZ_JBHXNP010000076.1:0-46933 GCF_042719495.1 Streptomyces sp. NPDC058525 | reverse complement strand
GCCATACAAGACCACAACCGGGTCTTGAAGGCCGACGTCACGCGAGCCCCCGAATAAACCAACAGCATCCGGAAGGGCGGGGGGCCGTTGCCGAAACGCCGGTGCGGCGCGGGGTCAGCCGCGCTGGATGCCCGAGGTGTCGTTCAGGACGCCGCGGCGGCCGTCCTGGGTCTGCGCGATCAGCGTGGCCGCGCCGCGCTGCTCGACGGCCAGGTACCAGGTGCCCGGGGCGAGTTCGGCGATCGGGGTGGGGGAGCCGTCCTCGGCGAAGAGGGGGCGGGCCACCGGGACCGCGAACCAGAACGGGGTGAAGTCGGCGGGCGGAGGGGTCGCCTCCTGCGGAGCCGGGGCCGGAGCCGGCGTCGGGGTGCCGCCGTAGGGCGGGACCGGCTGCGGGGTGGAACCGTACGGCTGCTGCTGCTGCCCGCCCGGGTAGCCGTATCCGGCGCCCGGCTGCGGCTGGCCGCCGTACGGCGGGACGGCGGCGGGCTTCGGCTCCGGCAGCAGCGGGCCGGCGAGCGCCGGGACCTTGGCGCTGAAGAGCGCGACGCCGGCCAGGGCCAGGGTCGCGAGGAACGCGATGATCGAGCCGGCGCCGAGGTCGATCTGGCTCGGGCAGGTGATCAGCGCCCACAGCGCGGACCAGGCGGCCGAGACGGCGAGCACGGAGCCCCACGCCGCCAGCGGCAGGCCCAGCACCTTGCGGGTCTCGGGCTGGAAGCGGCCGGCGATCAGCAGGCCGGCGGCGATGAAGCCGATCAGGAAGACGCTGGGGAGCACCAGACGGTAGGAGTCGGTGTCCCACGCGCTCGGGAGGTCGCCACCGGTGGTGGAGTAGAAATCGAGGAACGAGGCGATGAACAGCAGCACCGCTGCTCCGATCACCACGCCGTCGCCTCGAGTGAGGGAGCGGATGTTCACGTCTTAGGTGTCCTTCTCGGTCTCGGTCGTCTCGTGGTGCCGCGGTCGCAGAACGTGCCTGGAGCGGGGCGGGCGGCACCATGGTACGGAGTGTCCCGCGGCCGAGCGGATCGGGGCTGCGAGCAGTCCCGATCCGGGATTCCCGAGGGGACTACCCGCCGAGGAAGCCTACGATGCCGTCGCTGATGCCCTGGGCCGCCTTCTGCCGCCACTCCGGACTCGTCAGTTGCGCCGCGTCCTTGGCGTCACGCATGTTGCCGCATTCGATGAACACCTTGGGCTGGGTTGACAGGTTCAGTCCGCCGAGGTCGTCGCGGACGACCAAGCCGGTGCCGCCGCCGAGGTAGTTGGCGGGAGAGGAGCCGGTGGTCCGGGCGAAGTTGGACGCGATGCGCTCGCCGAGGCGGCGGGAGGGCTCGACGATGGCCGCGGTGTCGGCGGCCCCGCCCTTGACCTTGGCCGGGAGGATGATGTGGTAGCCGCGGTTGCCCGAGGAGACCCCGTCGGCGTGGACGGAGACGACGGCGTCGGCCTTGGCCGCGTTGCCGATGCGGGCGCGCTCGTTGATGCAGGGGCCCCAGGGGCGGTCGGCCTCGTGGGTGAGGACCACCTTGGCGCCCTGCGCCTCCAGCGCGGTCCGCAGGCGCAGGGAGACGTCGAGGGTGAACTCGGCCTCCATGTAGCCGGCGTTGGTGGTCGTGCCGGTGGTGTCGCACTCCTTGCGCGCCGTGCCGATGTCGACCTTCTGGTCGATCTCGTCGGTGTGGTCGAAGTTGCCGGTGTTGTGGCCGGGGTCGATGACGACGGTCCGGCCGGACAGGGGGCCCTTCGCGGGGGCCGCGGCGGGGGTGGGCACGGATGCGGCCGGAGCCGTGGCCGTGGCCGTCGCTGAGGCCGCGGCCTTCGGTGCGGCTGCCGGCTTCGCGTCGCGGCCGTCCGGGCCGGCCCCGGTCAGGACCTGGGTCAGGACCCAGCCGGCCAGGGCGGTCGGCGCCAGGGCGGCGACCGCGATGACGAGGGTGGAGCGGCGCGTGTACCAGGGCCGGAGGTCCGGCCCGGCCGACGCGGCGGCTTCGGGGCGTGGGGGGCTGTCGTCGTTGCGCACGCCGCGATGCTAGACCGGGGCCCTGCGGCGGGTCCGGACCGTGGGCCATCCGGGGGCGTGGTGTGCTTATACGCCTGGGCCGACGGGTGCACGGGCCGAGGCCTGGTCCCCCTTTCCGGCCCGGCGGGCTGGCTTCGCCCGTGGGGCCTGATCCCCTTGCCTGCCCCGGCGGGGTGTGGGGCGGGGCCGCTCCGGAGTGTCTCCTCGGCTCGCGCACTTCGGGGTGGCTTCGCCGGTGCGGCCTGGGTTGCGCGCTCGTCCTGCGGGGACCCTCCTGCACGTCCCCACCCCACGGCCTGCTTCGGATGTGCGGGCCGGGTCCCCTTCCTGGCGGGGTGGGGTGTGGCCCGCTTCGGATCGAGGGGTCGGGCCCGTTGGTTCTGGTGGGGGAGTGGGGGCGTGTAGGGGTGTCCCCGCAGGACGAGCGCGCAACCTGGGTTCGGCGGCCGGGACGTGGCTTCGTGCGCGAGCCGAGGAGACACCCCGGAGGGACCCCGCGGACCGACCGGCAGACCGATCCCGCCCAAGGAGGCAAGGGGGACGGGGCCAGCAGACCGGTGAGGGTTGAGGGGCAACCCCGGACGGGGCCGGTGGGTTCGGTTCCGCTCAGGGGGACAAACCCAGCCCCGCCGGCGTTTGAGGCGACAGGGGGAAGGGCCTTGCTGTCGGAGCCGGGGTGGGGCGGAGGCTGGGAAAGGGGTCCGGCCTAGCGCTACGCGTCCAGGCCGATGGCGAAGGCTGCTTCCAGGTCGTGCTGGGAGTACGTGCGGAACGCCACGTGCGTGTCCGTGGCCTCGACGCCCGGGATCTTGCTGATGCGGCCGGGGATGATGTCGGCCAGGTTCTCGTGCCGGGCCACCCGCACCAGCGCGATCAGGTCGTACGTCCCCGTCACGGAGTACACCTCGCTGACGCTGTCCAGCGCGGCGATGGACTCGGCGATCTCGGGGATGCGGTCCACGCTGGTCTTGATGAGCACGATCGCGGTGATCACGGCTGACTGTCTCCCTCGATGGCCGTCGCTGGTCGCACCACTCTAGTCGTACGCCGATACCGGACCCACGCGTACAGGAACCCGACGGAGAAGCCCACCAGGTGGGCCAGGTAGGCGACCCCGGGCCCGCTGCCCGCCCGGTGCGCGGCCACCCATTGGAGGGCGAACCAGAACAGCAGCACGAGCCACGCCGGGAACCGCAGCGGCAGGAAGAACAGGAAGGGGAACAGGCTCGTCACCCTGGCCCGCGGGAGCAGGAACAGGAATGCGCCCAGCACCGCCGAGATGGCTCCGGAGGCCCCGACCAGGGTCTGTGAGGAGCCCGCGTTGGCCGCCGCGTACGCCGCCAGGGCCACGTACCCCGTACAGACGTAGAAGACGAGGAACGCCGGGCGGCCCATCCGTTCCTCCGTCATGGCGCCGAAGACGTAGAGGAAGAGCATGTTGCCGAGCAGGTGCAGCCAGCTGCCGTGCACGAAAAGGGCCGTCAGCGGGGTCAGCCAGGCCCGCGGCCGGCCCGTGAACAACTCGTCCGGGACCACGCCCCAGCGTCGGAAGTAGTCCGTCCCGGCATCCAGCAGCCCCTCGCCGGTGCCGTAGGACGGGTTCAGCCCCGAGGCCGGGCCGAGTACGAACACCACGGCGCAGCCCGCGATCAGCGCATGGGTGACCACCGGTCCCCGGGCGGCCTCGCGAACGGCCTGCCACCTTACGATCATGTGACAGAGCATGACGCAACCGACCCCACCCGGGGCGGTGGCAGGCCGTAGGGTTACGAGCCGGCGTCCGCCCAATCGGCGCGGACGGCTCAGCAGACGGCTTTAATTGAAACAGCTACGAAGGAGAGAGCGGCCTGATGACGGTTCCCCTGCCGACCGACACCACCCGGTGGCGCTGCACCCTGTGCGGCAACCTCACGCGTTTCGACGTCACCCGATCGTCGAAGGTCGTGGAGTACGTCCACCTGGACCTCGCCGGGGAGCCCAAGGTCGAGGAGCGAGAGGTGGTCAATGAGACCATCGAATCGGTCCGCTGCCGCTGGTGCAACGCGGTGGACCAGATCGAGCTCGTGGACAGGCCGGGCGCGGACTCCTGACGGAGCCCCGCCCACAGGTAGATCACGGTAGGGGTGACGGATTGTGGAGCCAGCAAGCGGCGCTGAGCCGGCCGATGCGGCCGGCGACGCCGCCGAGGTGCTCGACCGCCCGCTGCCGGAAGGCGTGCGGCGCAGGGTCGTCGCGCTCGTCTCGGACGCCTTCGGCGGACTGACGGTCGCGGACCTCCCGGCGCAGCTGCGCCAGTACGCCCGTTTCACCCCGACCCGGCGCGCCAAGTTCGCGGGCAACGCGATGGCCGCGGCGGTCGAGACCGACCCGGTGTTCCGCAGCCGGGTCGCCGAGAAGCTGCGCGAGGCGCAGGCGGAGCTGGCCGGTGCCCTGGAGTCCGGCGCTCCGCCCGCCGCCGCGGATCCGCTGGACGTGGCGGCCGCCGCGTACGTCCTGCGGCCGGTCGGCTGGGTCAAGCTGGTGGCCGCCGCGGGCGAGGAGGCGCAGCGCGCCGACGCCGAGCGGGTGGGCGAGGAGACGCGGCGCGAGCTGGACCGGCTGCGCGAGGAGCTGGCGCAGGTACGGGACCTGCAGCGGTCCGGCGGTGAGCAGGTGCGGGCCGAGCTGGACGAGGCCCGCAAGGAAGCGGAATCGCTTCAGCGCAAACTGCGCAGCGCGCTCAGCGACGTCAAGCGCGGTGAGGCCGCCCTGCGCAAGGTGAATGCGGAGATCGACGGGATCCGCGGGGATGCGGCCGCGCGGGTGGCCGCGGCCGAGAGCGAGACCCGGCGGCTCAAGTCCCGGCTGGCGGAGGTGGAGACGTCGCTGGAGACCTCGCGCCGGGCCACCCGCGAGGGGCGCAGCATCGAGGACATGCGGTTGCGGCTGCTGTTGGACACCGTGCTCGACGCGGCGGCGGGGCTGCGCCGCGAGCTGGCGCTGCCGCCGGTGTCGACGCGCCCGGCGGACACCGTGGAGGCCGTGGAGCCGGGCCGGATGACGCCGAAGGACATCGCGGCGCGTGCTCTGTCGGAGACCGATCCGGCGCTGCTGGACCAGCTGTTGGCGCTGCCGCAGGCGCATCTGGTGGTCGACGGCTACAACGTGACCAAGACGGGTTATCCGACGATGCCGCTGGAGAAGCAGCGGCTGCGGCTGCTGGGCGGGCTGTCGATGCTGGCCGCGCAGACGGGCGCGGAGATGACGTGTGTCTTCGACGGGGCGGAGCTGGCCGCTCCGGTGCTGCTCGCGCCGCCGCGCGGGGTGCGGGTGCTGTTTTCCAAGGCGGGTGTGACGGCGGACGAGCTGATCCGTCAGCTGGTGCGGGCGGAGCCGCCCGGCCGGCCGGTGGTCGTGGTCTCGACCGACCGGGAGGTCGCCGACGGGGTGGCCAAGGCGGGTGCGCGGCCGGTGGCGTCCGCATTGCTGCTGAAGCGGCTTTCGCGCGTTTCGTAACTCCTGCCCTGCATGCCCGAATTGGCAGGGGTCTCAGGGAACGTACCGTCAAGTGCCCGGCACAGAGCGTGCGCTGTAGGTAAAGAAGCTGGTAGGGGAGCGGATTTTTTCCCGACGGGATTTGAACTGATCACAGCAAGGTCACTAGTGTGCGTTCAAACCTTCGTGCGGTAGATCACTCATTCGGGGTGTCGGCGGAGGTGCTGCCGAGTTGCGTTCTTCGGCGGCTCTAGGAAGAAGGAGCTCGCCTCCGTGGCGTCCCACCGTCGACCCAAGCAGCCGAACCGCGCCCGTGTGACCGTCCTCGGCGCCACCGCGGCCGCCGTTGTCGCCCTCACCTCCCAGTCCGCCACCGCCGCTCCGGCGAAGCCGAGCAAGGACGAGGTGAAGTCCCAGGTCGACGCGCTGTACGAAGAGGCGGAGCAGGCCACCGAGAAGTTCAACGGGGCCAAGGAACGCCAGGAGAAGCTCGAGAAGGAGATCGGGCAGCTCCAGGATCAGGTCGCGCGCGGCCAGGGCGACCTCAACGAGCTGCGCAGCACGCTCGGTTCGATGGCGAGCGCGCAGTACCGCAACGGCGGCATCGACCCCTCGGTCGCCCTCCTCCTCTCCGAGGACCCCGACAGCTACCTCGACAAGGCCTCCTCCCTGGAGCACCTGAGCGGCAAGCAGGTCGAGGCGGTCCAGAAGATCCAGGCCAAGCAGCGCACCCTCGCGCAGCAGCGCCAGGAGGCCGCCGGCAAGCTCGCCGACCTCGACGCCACCCGCAAGGAGCTCGGCGAGAAGAAGAAGGTCTCGCAGGAGAAGCTCGCCGCGGCCCAGGCCCTGCTCAACACCCTCACCGCCCAGGAGCGCGCCGCGCTCAAGGACGAGGAGACCCGCGCCAGCCGCAGCGACGCCGGCCGCGTCGACCTCGGCAACGAGAAGCTCTCCGGCCGCGCCGGCGCCGCTCTCGCGGCCGCCAAGACCAAGGTCGGCAGCGCGTACATATCCGGCCACGAGGGCCCCAACTCCTTCGACTGCTCCGGGCTGACCCAGTGGGCCTACAAGCAGGCCAACGTCAGCATCAGCCGCGTCACCTACACCCAGGCCAACGACGGCACCCGCATCAGCCGCAGCCAGCTCCAGCCCGGTGACCTGGTCTTCTTCTACGGGGACCTGCACCACGTCGGCCTGTACGCCGGCAACAACATGACGCTGCACGCCGCCAACCCGCGCGGGGGCGTCAAGTACGAGTCGATGGACAACATGCCGTTCCAGTTCGGCGTCCGCATCGGCTGACCCGCTCCGCCGCGAGCACGGGACGCGCCGTACACCGCCCATCCGGGCGAATTACCGGGCCCCGATCTGACCCCACGCCCCGCCGGTGACCTGCGTCTCCGGCGGGGCGTCACTGTGCGTGCCCGCCGGCGGTCGTTGGTCGGCGCCCGGTGGCGCCGCTACTGTCTGCCAGCGCGTGACCGGCACACGTCCGTCCACGGGGGGCGGACCCGGGCCACGCACAGCGGAAGGGAGCGGTTTCACGTGGCGTCCCATCGCCGGGCCGGGCTCGGCAGCCTCGACCGGAACACGAAGGTCACCGTCCTCACCGCCGCCGCGGCCACCGCCGCGGTCGCCATGACGGGCACACCCGCGGGCGCGGCCCCCGGCCTGCCGCACGACCCCGCGGCCGGCTCCCGCGCCCAGGTCGACCGGCTCTTCGAGGAGGCCGAGCAGGCCACCGAGCGCTTCAACGAGGCGGGCGAGAAGGCCGACCGGCTGCGCGCCGAGGTCAACAAGGCCCAGGACGCGGTCGCCCGCGGCCAGGAGCGCATCAACACCATGCGGGGCATCCTCGGCACCTTCGCCGGGGCCCAGTACCGCAGCGGCGGCATCGACCCCGCCGTCGGCCTGATGCTGGCCGAGGACCCCGACGCGTACCTGGAGCAGGCCGCCGCCCTCGACCGGCTGACGGGCCGCCAGGCCCGGCAGCTCGACGAACTGCGCGAGGAGCAGCGCCGGCTCGGCCAGGAGCGCCGGGAGGCCTCCGGCAAACTCGCCGAACTCGACGCGCTGCGCGCCGACGTGGCCCGGCACAAGCGCTCCGTCACGGCCAAGCTCGCGGCCGCCCGGCGGCTGCTCAACGCGATGCCCTCCGAGGAGCGGGCCGACTTCGAGCGCGCCTCCCGCTCCGGCGGCCGCCCCGACGCGCTGCCCGAGCTGCCCTCCGGGGGCCCCTCCTCGGGGCGCGCCGCGACCGCCGTGATGGCGGCCCGGGCCGCGGTCGGCCGCCCGTACGTGTGGGGCTCCACCGGCCCCTCCGGCTTCGACTGCTCGGGGCTGATGGTCTGGTCCTACCGGCAGGCCGGGGTCTCGCTGCCGCGCACCTCGCAGGCCCAGCGGCACGCCGGCCGGCAGGTGCCGCTGTCGCAGGCCCGCCCGGGCGACCTGGTGACCTACCGCTCGGACGCCAGCCATGTCGGCATGTACGTCGGCAACGGCCAGGTGGTGCACGCCCCGTACCCCGGCGCCAGGGTCCGCTACGACCCCGTCGGGATGATGCCGGTGTCGGCCGTCACCCGGCCCTGACCCCGGGGCGGCCGCCCTTGCGTACGATCGGCTGATGCTCCCGGCCCGCCGTCTCGTCCGCGTACTGCCGCTCCTGCTGTGCCTGCTGTCAGCCGGCTGCGCGCTGCGGCCGCCCGCGGACACGGCCGAGGCGGACGTCCGCCGGGCCGTGGCGGAGTGGTCCCGGACGCCGCCCGAGCGGCTCGCCGGGATCCCGGTGCAGGACTGGGCGTACGAGGTCGGCTCGGTGCGACGGGACGGCGTACGGGCCCTCGTACGGGCCGAGCTGCGCTACCGGCTCACCGGCTACGACCCGGCCGCGGGCGGCTCGGCCCGCGAGCTCGAACTGCGCGAGGAGGCCGGTACGTGGCGGGTCGCCGCCGACCGGCCCGCGCCGGGCGCGCCGCCGCAGCTGTGGGACCAGGGGCCGGTGTCGGTGGTCCGGGGCGCGCACGCGCTGGTGCTGGGCGGCTCCGGGCACAGCGAGGACACCCTGCGGGGGATCGCGGCCGAGGCCGACCGGGCGGTGCCCGCGGCGAGCGCCGCGTGGCCCCGGCCGTGGGCCGGGCGGGTGGTCGTGCTGGTCCCCGGGACGCTGGAGCGGATGGCGGAGCTGCTGGGCGGCACCGCCGACGCCTACCGGGGCATGGGCGCGGTCACCACCGGCCGGGTGGGCGCGGGACCGGCCCCCGCGGACCGGGTGGTGGTCAATCCGGAGGGGTACGCCGAGCTGGGCGAGGCGGGCCGGCGGATCGTGCTGACCCACGAGGTCACCCACGTGGCCACCCGGGCCGCGACCACGGCCGACACCCCGCTGTGGCTCTCCGAGGGCTTCGCGGACTGGGCGGCCTACCGCGGCGGCGCCACCACGCCGGAGCAGGGTGCTCCCGCGCTGGCCCGGGCCGTGCGGCGGGGCGAGGTGCCGGCGGGGCTGCCCGCGACGGAGGACTTCGCCTTCGGCGGCGACCCGCAGGCGCTGGCCCGGGCGTACGAGGGCGCGTGGCTGGCCTGCCGGCTGATCGCCGGGAAGTGGGGCGAGGAGGCGTTGGTCGACCTGTACGAGCGGGCGGGCCGCGAAGCGCTGCCGACGGCCCTGGACGAGACGCTGGGCGTGGACCAGGCGGGGCTCACGAAGGCCTGGCAGGAGGCCCTGCGCGGCTGGCTCCGCTGAGCGCGGCGCACGTCCGGTACTGTCGGCAGGCAATGCACAAGACGCTGATCGTGACCAACGACTTCCCCCCGCGACCGGGCGGCATCCAGGCCTTCCTGCACAACATGGCACTGCGGCTGGATCCCGACCGGGTCGTCGTGTACGCCTCCACGTGGAAGCACAGTGCGGAGGGCCGCGAGGCCACCGCGGCCTTCGACGCCGAGCAGCCCTTCCCGGTGGTGCGCGACCGCACGACCATGCTGCTGCCGACCCCGCGCGTGACCCGGCGGGCCGTGGGCCTGCTGCGCGAACACGGCTGTGAGTCCGTGTGGTTCGGCGCGGCCGCCCCGCTCGGCCTGATGGGTCCGGCGCTGCGGCGGGCGGGCGCCAAGCGGATCGTGGCGACCACGCACGGGCACGAGGCGGGCTGGGCCCAGCTGCCGGCGGCGCGGCAGCTGCTGCGGCGGATCGGCGAGGGCACCGACACGCTGACCTACCTGGGGGAGTACACGCGCTCGCGGATCGCCTCGGCGGTGACGGACCGGGCGGCGCAGCGGATGGTGCAGCTGCCGCCGGGGGTCGCCGAGAAGACCTTCCACCCGGAGTCGGGCGGGGCGGAGGTCCGGGCGCGGCTCGGGCTGACCGACCGGCCGGTGGTGGTGTGCGTATCGCGGCTCGTGCCGCGCAAGGGCCAGGACACGCTGATCGAGGCGATGCCGGGGATCCTGGCGGGGGTGCCGGACGCGGTGCTGCTGATCGTGGGCGGCGGGCCGTACGAGTCCGACCTGCGGGCGCTGGCGGTCTCGACGGGCGTCGCGGACTCGGTGGTCTTCACGGGCCCGGTGCCGTGGTCCGAGCTGCCGGCCCATTACGGGGCCGGGGACGTCTTCGCGATGCCGTGCCGGACCCGGCGGGGCGGGCTGGACGTCGAGGGGCTCGGGATCGTCTACCTGGAGGCGTCGGCGACGGGGCTGCCGGTGGTCGCGGGCGACTCCGGCGGGGCGCCGGACGCGGTGCTGGACGGGGAGACGGGCTGGGTCGTCCGGGGCGGGGCCCCCGACGAGGCGGCGGAGCGGATCGTGACCCTGCTCCGGGACCCGGACCTGCGGGCCCGCATGGGCGAACGGGGCCGCGCCTGGGTCGAGTCCCGCTGGCGCTGGGACCTCCTGGCGGACCGCCTCCGAGAACTCCTCTAGCCCCCGCGCCTCAATCGCCGGCGGGGCTGGACATGCCGGCGTCAGGCTGGGATGTGGCTCCGCAGCCGGCAATGTGCTTCTGTGCGCCATCCAGCCGCACTTGGCAGGCGGCATGAGCCATATCCAGCCCCTCCGGCGTTTGAGGAGCGGGGTCCGGGGCGGAGCCCCGGGAGCGGTGGCGTGCAGGCGGCCCCGGAGCCATGGCTGACTGTCTCTCAGATGTCTGGCAGTGCGGCGTATGGGTGGAGCGGCGGATTCCGCCCATCATGCGGCCATGACACCAAACCTGACGCGCCGTCACCTCTTGGGTCTCGGCGCCCTGCAGACCGCCGCCGCGCTCGGCTTCACGCGGATCGGCCTGGACTCCGCCACCGCCGCCGAGCCGGGCGCAGCCCACTACGCGCCGGCCATCGTCGTCGGCTCCGGCTACGGCGCCGCCGTCGCCGCGCTGCGCCTCGGCCAGGCGGGCATCCGTACCGTCGTCCTCGAGATGGGCCGGCTCTGGGACACCGCCGGGCCCGACGGCAAGGTCTTCCCCTCCACCTCCGCCCCCGACCACCGCTCCATGTGGTTCCGCACCCGCACCGAGGCCCCGCTCGCGCAGTTCCTCTGGCTCGACGTGGTCAACCGCGACATCAGCCCGTACCCCGGCGTCCTCGACCGGGTGAACTACGGAGACATGTCCGTGTACGTGGGGCGGGGGGTGGGCGGAGGATCGCTCGTCAACGGGGGCATGGCCCCGACGCCCCGGCGGTCGTACTTCTCCGAGGTGCTGCCCGGGGTCGACGCCGACGAGATGTACGGCACCTACTACCCCCGCGCCCGCGCCATGCTCGGGGTCAACGACATCGACCCGGCCTGGTTCGAGTCCACCGAGTGGTACCGCTTCGCCCGGGTCTCCCGCAAGCACGCCCACAACACCGGCCTGAAGACCGTGTTCGTCCCCAACGTCTACGACTTCGGCTACATGAAGCGGGAGGCGGCCGGCACCGCCACCAGGTCGGCCCTGGCCGGAGAGGTCATCTACGGCAACAACCACGGCAAGAAGAGCGTCGACAAGACCTACCTCGCCGCCGCCATCGGCACGGGCAACGTCACCATCGAGACCATGCAGCGCGTGGTCGGCGTACGGCAGGACCCCGCCGGGGGCTACGTGCTCACCGTGCGGACCAGCGACGTGAGCGGGCGGGTCACCCAGGTCCGCGAACTCGGCTGCCGGCGGCTCTTCCTGGGCGCGGGCAGCCTCGGCACCACCGAGATCCTGCTGCGCGCCCGCGAGACGGGGACGCTGCCCGCGCTCAGCGACCGGGTCGGGCTCGGCTGGGGCCCCAACGGCAACGTCATGACTGCCCGCGCCAACCACCTGTGGGACACGGTCGGCGCCCACCAGGCCACCATGCCCGCCCTGGGCATCGACGACTGGGACAACGCCGCGAACCCGGTCTTCGCGGAGATCGCCCCGCTCCCCATGGGCATCGAGCACTGGATCTCGATGTACCTGGCCATCACCAAGAACCGCGAGCGCGGGCACTTCACGTACGACGCGGCCACCGACTCGGCCCGGCTCAACTGGCGGCGGGACCAGAACGCGCCCTCCGTCAACGCGGCGAAGAACCTCTTCGACCGCATCAACCGGCGCAATTTCACCATCTACCGGTACGACCTGTTCGGCGGCAACAAGCCCTTCGCCGACAACTTCACCTACCACCCGCTCGGCGGCTGCGTCCTCGGCGAGGCGACCGACCTCTACGGCCGGGCCAAGGGCCACCAGGGGCTGTACGTGGTCGACAGCTCCCTGGTCCCCGGCTCGCTCGGCGTGAACCCGTTCGTGACCGTCACCGCCCTCGCCGAGCGGAACATGGCCCGGATCCTCGTCGAGGACTAGATCCGGCCGGCCCCGGCCCCCGGCCCCGGCTACCGGCCCCGGCCGACTCCGGCTAACCCCGGTACAGGGCTTCGATCTCGTCCGCGAAATCCTTCGCGACCACATTCCGCTTGAGCTTCAGCGAAGGCGTGATGTGGCCCGACTCCTCCGTGAACTGGGAGGGCAGAATGCGGAATTTCCGCACCGATTCCGCCTTGGACACCGCCGCGTTGCCGTCGTCGACGGCCTTCTGGACGGCGGCGTTGAGTTCCGCGTCGTCGCGCAGCTCCGCCGCCGTCACACCGGCAGGCTTGCCGTTCTCCGCGGCCCACCGGCCGAGGAACTCCTCGTCGATGGTGACCAGCGCGGCCACGAACGGCCGCCCGTCGCCGACGACCATGCACTCCGCGACCAGCGCGTGCGCCCGGATCCGGTCCTCGATCACGGCGGGTGCGACGTTCTTGCCGCCCGCGGTGACGATGAGCTCCTTCTTGCGCCCGGTGATCGTGAGGTAGCCGTCCTCGTCGAGGGTGCCGACGTCGCCGGTGTGGAACCAGCCGTCGGTGAGCGCCTCGGCGGTGGCCGTCTCGTTCTTCCAGTAGCCGGTGAAGATCTGCTCGCCGTGCAGCAGCACCTCGCCGTCGTCCGCGATGCGCACGACGGAGCCCGGCATGGGCTGGCCGACCGTACCGATCTTCTGCTTGTCCCACGGGTTGAAGGTCGTCGCCGCACAGGACTCGGTCAGGCCGTAGCCCTCCAGCACGGTGAAGCCGATGCCGCGGAAGAAGTGCCCGAGGCGCTCGCCCAGCGGCGCGCCGCCGGAGATCGCGTACTCGCCGCGCCCGCCGAGGACCGCGTGCAGCTTGCTGTAGACGAGCTTGGTGAAGACCTTGTGCTTGAGCTTCAGGCCGAAGGACGGCCCGCGGGGGGTGTCGAGCGCCCGGCTGTAGGCGATCGCCGTCTCGGCCGCCGCGTCGAAGATCTTGCCCTTGCCGTCGGCCTGCGCCTTGGCGCGCGCCGAGTTGTAGACCTTCTCGAAGACGCGCGGCACACCGAGGATCAGGGTGGGCCGGAAGGACTGCAGCTCGTCGGTCAGGTTTTTGATGTCCGGTACGCAGCCCAGCCGGATCGGCGCCAGCACGGCGGCCACCTCGACCAGGCGGCCGAAGACGTGCGCCGCCGGGAGGAACAGCAGGACCGAGCACTCGCCGGTCTTGAACAGCGGCTTCAGCCGCTCCACGGCGTTGCCGCACTCCGCGAAGAAGTTGCGGTGGCTGAGCACGCAGCCCTTGGGGCGGCCGGTGGTGCCCGAGGTGTAGACGATGGTGGCCGGATCGTCGGCGCACGCCAGGCTGCTGCGCTCGTCGACCTCGGCGTCGGTGATGCCGGCGCCCGCGCTCTTCAGCGTCTCCAGGGCGCCCTGCTCGATCTGCCAGACGTCGCGCAGGTCCGGCAGCCGGTCGCGCAGCGAGGTGACGGCCGCGGCGTGCCCGGGGCTCTCGACGACCGCGGCGACGGCGCCGGAGTCGCCGAGGATCCACTGGATCTGCTCGGGGGAGCTGGTCTCGTACACCGGGACGGTGACGCCGCCCGCGGTCCAGATCGCGAAGTCGATCAGCACCCACTCGTAGCGGGTGCGGGAGATCAGGGCGACCCGGTCACCGGGGCGGATGCCCGCGGCGATCAGGCCCTTGGCCGCGGACCGGACCTCGGCCAGGAACTCGGTCGCGGTCACGTCCTGCCACCGGCCGTCCACCTTGCGGCTCATGACGGCGGTGTCGGGATGCTGCGCGGCGTTGCGGCGGATGAGATCCGTCAGGTTCCCGTCCGACGGGACCTCGTACAGGGCCGGAAGGCTGAACTCGCGCAAGACTGCTGCTCCTCTGGGCGCCATCGCCACCATGTGGACCGACCGGACGTTACCCACCGGTAGTGGGTTCCGGATAGAGGGAACCGGCCAGATGTTCCCTGCGTCACACGACACGGCCTTTTCCTGCCGACACTAGTCGACCCCCTCGGCGACTCGGAAGTAACCGCAGGTCCGGCTGCATCCGGCACCCCCGCTACCCCACGGCCGCCCCGCCGCCCTAGGGTGGCCGCTATGGGCGGCAGCATGCGGGGCGGGACGTGGGGCACGAGCGGATCGAGCCGTGCCGGGCTCCGTTCCGGATCCCGTACCCGGGTCCACGTCGTGAGCGACGTGCACGGCAACACCGAGGCCCTCGCCAGGGCGGGGGACGGCGCGGACGCGCTGATCTGCCTCGGGGACCTCGTGCTCTTCCTCGACTACGCCGACCACTCGCGGGGGATCTTCCCCGACCTGTTCGGCGTCGAGAACGCCGACCGGATCGTCGAGCTGCGCACCGCGCGCCGCTTCGCCGAGGCCCACGCCCTCGGACGGCAGCTGTGGGCCGGGCTGGACCGCGAGCGGCTGATCGAGGAGGCCGTGCGCCGCCAGTACGCGCAGATGTTCGCCGCCTTCCCCAGCCCCACCTACGCCACCTACGGCAACGTCGACATCCCCACCCTGTGGCCGGAGTACGCCGACCGCCCCGGCCTGACCGTCCTCGACGGGCAGCGCGCGGAGATCGGCGGCCGGGTCTTCGGCTTCGTCGGGGGCGGCCTGCCCTCGCCGATGCGCACCCCGTACGAAGTGGACGTCGAGGAGTACGCCGCCAAGGTGGAGGCGCTGGGCGAGGTCGACGTCCTGTGCTCGCACATCCCCCCGGAAGTGCCGGAGCTCTGCTACGACACGGTCGCCCGCCGCTTCGAACGCGGCAGCGAGGCCCTGCTCGCCGCGATCCGGCGCACCCGCCCCCGGTACGCCCTCTTCGGCCACGTCCACCAGCCGCTCGCCCGGCGGATGCGGATCGGGAGCACGGAGTGCGTGAACGTCGGGCACTTCGCGGCGACCGGGAGGCCCTGGGCCCTGGAGTGGTGAGCTCCGCACGCACGGTAGCCTTCGAGCGGCGGCCGGAGGCCGCACACTTCCTCGAATTACTCCACGGAGGAGCGACTGCGATGGCGGAACACACCAGCTCAAGCATCACGATCGAGGCTGCGCCGGCCGACGTGATGGCCGTGATCGCAGACTTCGCCCGTTACCCGGAGTGGACCGGTGAGGTGAAGGAGGCCGAAGTACTGGCCTCCGGCGCCGACGGCCGCGCCGAAAAGGTGCGGCTGCTGCTCGACGCGGGCGCGATCAAGGACGACCACACCCTCTCCTACACCTGGAAGGGCGAGAACGAGGTCGCCTGGACCCTGGACAAGTCGCAGATGCTGCGCCAGCTGGACGGCTCGTACCGGCTGGCCCCGCTGGACGGCGGCAAGCGCACCGA
This sequence comes from Streptomyces sp. NPDC058525, assembly GCF_042719495.1. Lineage (NCBI taxonomy): Bacteria > Bacillati > Actinomycetota > Actinomycetes > Kitasatosporales > Streptomycetaceae > Streptomyces > Streptomyces sp. NPDC058525. The sequence continues at coordinate 31,317 of NZ_JBHXNP010000076.1, read as the reverse complement.
GGTCACCTACCAGCTGACCGTGGACGTCAAGATCCCCATGCTCGGCATGATCAAGCGCAAGGCCGAGAAGGTCATCATCGACCGCGCCCTGGCCGGCCTGAAGAAGCGCGTGGAATCGACCGGCTGAGGCCCGACACCGTGCACACCTTGCTGATCACCGGCCCTGGCGGGGCCGGGCGGACCACCGTGGCCGCGGCCACCGCCCTCGCCGCGGCCCGGCAGGGGCGGCGGGTGCTGCTGCTCTCCGGCGACGTCGGGGACCCCCTCGCCGCCCTGACCGGGGAACCGGTGGGCGAGCCCGCCGAGGCCGCGCCCGGCCTGACCGCCGTACCGGTGGCCGGCGGGATCCGGGTGGCCCGGGTGGACTCCGGCGAGGAGTTCCGCGAGGAGCTCGTCGCCCTCCAGGAGCGCGGATCCGCCCTCCTCGGGATGCTCGGAGCCCGGCCGCTGGGCGCCGAGGAACTCACCGAACTGCCCGGCGCCGAGCAGTTCGCGCTGCTGCGCGCGCTGCGGCGGGCCGCCGCGGCACCCGGGTGCGACCTCGTCGTCGTCGACCTGCCCCCGCTCCACCAGGCCCTGGCCACCCTTGCCCTCCCCGCCCAGCTGCGCCGCTACCTCGCCCGGCTGCTCCCCGCCGAGCGGCAGGCCGCCCGCGCCCTGCGGCCCGTACTGGCCCAGCTGGCCGGCGTGCCCATGCCCGCGCAGTGGCTGTACGAGGCCGCCGCCCGGTGGGACGAGGAGCTGGCCGCCGTCCAGGAGGTCATGGAGGCCGCCACCACCGAGGTCCGGCTGGTCGCCGAACCGGGACCGGCCGCCGCCGACGCGATCCGGGCGGGGCGCCTCGGGCTCGCCCTCCAGCAGCTGCCCGTCGCCGCCGTCGTCGCCAACCGCCTGCTGCCCGAGCACTCCGCCGACCCCTGGCTCGCCGGACTCGCCGCCCAGCAGGAGAAGTGCGCCTCCGCATGGGCCGGTGACCTGCCCGTGGTCCGGCTCGGCCACCTCGGCCGGGACCCGCGCGGCCCGCAGGACCTGGAACTGCTCGCCGCCGCCGGCGGGCTCGTCCCCGAGCGGCCCGCACCCCGCCGGGCCTGGGCGGTCGAGGACCGGCTCGCCGAGGACGGGGTGCTCGTCTGGGCGGTCCCGCTGCCCGGCGCGCACAAGCGCGAGCTCGACCTGATCCGCCGGGGCGACGAGCTGCTGCTCACCGTGGGCCCGTACCGCAGGATCGTTCCGCTGCCCGCGGCGCTGCGCCGCTGCACCGTCTCGGGCGCCGCCCTCGCCGACGGCGGCCTGCGCATCCGCTTCACCCCGGACCCCGGACTCTGGCCCCGCACACCCTGAACCGCGTACCGCCGTTCGGGTACCGTCGAAGGTAGCCAGTACCGCACGCACCGCAGCCGCCGCAGGAGAGTCCGCCATGAGCGAGGCCACCGACCGCCCCACCGACGACGCCTGGGCCAAGGCCTGCGCCGAGGACCTCGCCGCAGAGAAGGAGCGCCTGCGCGGACAAGGCGGGACGGGGGGCCAGGGCACCGGGACCGCCGCCGAGGAGCTGTTCAAGCTCTTCGAGGCCGTCGCCGACAAGGTCTCCGGGCTGAACAACCCCCTCATCGGCAGCGCGGCCCAGGGCGCCGTGCGCCAGTTCGTCAACCAGGCGAAGACCGCCGCCAAGCCCGTCATCGAGCGCAACCCCGAGGTCTTCGACCACCTCGCGGCCGCCGGATCCGAGCTGCTCGCCGCCTACCGCTCCGCCGTCGAGGGCCACGAACGCCGCTGGACACAGGGCGAGCCCCCGGCTCCCCGGCAGGCGCCCGGCGAGCGCGATCCCCGTGACGAGGGCCCCGACGACGGCCCGGCCGAGCGGATCGATCTCGACTGAACCCCCTCCGCCCTCGGGTACGGTGGGCCGTGGCGGGGTTTGACCGGAAACCGAGGGACTAATGGGACTCACCATCGGCGTCGACATCGGCGGCACGAAGATCGCGGCCGGCGTGGTCGACGAAGAGGGCACCATCCTTGAGACGTACAAGGTGCCCACCCCGCCGACCGCGGACGGAGTGACGGAGGCGATCTGCGCCGCCGTCTCCGAAGTCAGCAGCAACCACACCATCGACGCCGTCGGCATCGGCGCCGCGGGCTACGTGGACGACAAGCGCGCCACCGTGCTCTTCGCCCCGAACATCAACTGGCGGCACGAGCCGCTCAAGGACAAGGTCGAGCAGCGCATCGGCCTGCCCGTCGTCGTCGAGAACGACGCGAACTGCGCCGCCTGGGGCGAGTACCGCTTCGGCGCCGGCCAGGGCCACGACGACGTCATCTGCATCACGCTCGGCACCGGCCTCGGCGGCGGCATCATCATCGGCAACAAGCTGCGGCGCGGGCGCTTCGGCGTCGCCGCCGAATTCGGCCACATCCGGGTCGTCCCCGACGGCCTGCTGTGCGGATGCGGCAGCCAGGGCTGCTGGGAGCAGTACGCCTCCGGGCGCGCGCTCGTCCGGTACGCGAAGCAGCGCGCCAACGCCACCCCCGAGAACGCGACGGTCCTGCTCTCGCTCGGCGACGGCACCCCCGACGGCATCGAGGGCAAGCACATCAGCCAGGCCGCGCGGCAGGGCGACCTGGTGGCGATCGACGCCTTCCGCGAGCTGGCCCGCTGGGCCGGCGCGGGCCTGGCCGACCTCGCCTCGCTCTTCGACCCGTCGGCGTTCATCGTCGGCGGCGGGGTCTCCGACGAGGGCGACCTCGTCCTCGACCCGATCCGCAAGTCCTTCAAGCGCTGGCTGGTCGGCGGGGCCTGGCGTCCGCACGCGCAGGTGCTGGCCGCCCAACTGGGCGGCAAGGCCGGGCTCGTGGGCGCGGCCGACCTGGCGCGCCAGGGCTGATCCGCCCTCCTCGTTCGTGACCGCCCGCCGCGCCCCTTGGGGGAGCGGCGGGCGCCGTCATATCTTGCGGGGCATGGACCAGCTGCCGAAGTCCCGTACGGAGCCCGACGGTTCTGCCGTGATCCGGGTGCTCAGCTACAACATCCGCTCGCTGCGCGACGACGAGGAGGCGCTCGCCCGGGTCATCCGGGCCTGCACGCCGGACCTCGTGTTCGTCCAGGAGGCGCCGCGGTTCTTCCGCTGGCGCAAACACGCGGCGAGGCTGGCCGCGAAATGCGACCTGGTCGTGCTGGGCGGGGGTGCGACGGCGGCCGGGCCGCTGCTGATGTGCTCGCTGCGGGTCTTCGTGGAGCGGACGCAGGACGTGCTGCTGCCGCGCACCCCCGGCCTGCACCGGCGGGGCCTCGCGACGGCGGTGGTCCGGATCGGCGGCGCCCGGGCGGGCCTGGTCTGCGCGCACCTGTCCCTGGACCGGGCCGAGCGCCGGGACCAGGCGGGTCTGCTCCTGGAGCGGCTGGCCGGGCTGGACACCCCGTACGGGATCGTCGCGGGCGACGTGAACGAGGGCCCGGACGGGGCGGCCTTCGGGGCGCTCGCGGAGACCTTGCGGGACTGCTGGTCGGTGGCCCCGTGGGGCGGCGAGCGGACCTTCCCGGCGGGGGCGCCGGACCGGCGGATCGACGCGGTCTTCGCGACGGGGGGTGTGGAGGTGCTGGCCTGCGGTGTCCCTGCGGGACTGGCGGGGGTGAGCGCGGCGGACCTGACGGCGGCCACGGACCACCTACCGGTCCTGGCCACCCTTCGCCTCCCGGCTGGGGCGCCGTTGCCGGGGGCTCTGCCCCCGGACCCCCGCGCCTCAAACGCCGGCGAGGCTTGATTCGGCTGATGCCGCACTCGAACGCTGACGCCGGCAAAATCCAGCCCCGCCGGCGTTTGAGGCGCGGGGTCTGGGGCGGAGCCCCAGGGGCCTGGGCGTAGCCATGGGCATGGTCGTGGCCAGGCCGCCGGGGTCTGGGGCGGAGCCCCGGTGGCGGGCCCGGGTTAGACCACGGCGCCGCGGCCGGGGTCGTCGTCTTCGTCGTCGCCCTGGGCCATCCGCGCGACCAGCGTCGCGAAGCCGCCCAGGAAGCCGCCGATGCCCAGCGTCGTCAGCCACCAGGTCATCTCCCACTGCAACAGCACCGCCAGGAGCAGCAGCACCGGACCGCCGACGACCGCCAGCCAGGCGAACTTCGACGTGGTGTCCGCCTCCGGCAGCTCCGGCTCCGGCGGGACGAAGTGGCCCTCGTCCGCCGGCTCCGCCAGCGAGTGGTCGCGCGGGCCCGGGCCGATGCCCGCGCCGACGCCCGGGGCGAAGACCACCGAGCTGCCCAGCGCCGCGGGCGGCTCGGGCTCCGGCTCGGACGCGGCCTTCGGCTTCGGCTCCGGTTCGGGCGCGGCCTTGGCTTCCGGCGCGGCCCCGGCCCCGGGCTCCGGCCCCGGCGGCAGCGGCTTCACGTCCTCCTCCGGCAGCAGAAGGTTCTCGATCGGCTTGAACGGCCGGGCCCCCGGCGGGTCCGGCGGCTCCTGCCCGTACCCGGCGACGATCGCCGCCCACGCCGCTTCCTCGTCCAGCGGCGGAACCCCGCCCGACTGCTCCTCGTGCTCAGCCACCCGCCTGCGCCCCCTCCCTGCCCACGCTCTCCGCCAGTCGGCCGACGAACGCATAGCTGTCCGCGAAGATCCGCTCCGCGTCATGGTCCAACGTCGCGACGTGGTAGCTCTGTTCCAGCAGGGTCTCGGTGACATCGGTGGACGAGATCCGCGCCAGGATCCGCGCCGAGTCCACCGGCGGTACGACGTGGTCCTGCGGGCTGTGCAGCAGCAGCACGGGCTGCGTGACCTGCGGCAGCTCGGTGTCCACCAGCTTGAAGAGCTTGCGCAGCGAGTGCGCGGCCCGCGTCGGGACCCGGTCGTAGCCGACCTCCTCCGAGCCCGGTTTCGCGATGTCGCTCGCGATGCCCGGCGTCGAGCGGATGAAGTGCTGGGCCACCGGGAGGGCGAAGGCCATCGGATCGTGGACCTTGTTGGCCGGGTTGACCAGGACGATGCCGCTGATGGCGTCCCCGTGCTTGGCCGCCAGCCGCAGGGTCAGCGCACCGCCCATCGACAGACCGAAGACGAAGACCTGCTCGCACCGGTCCAGCAGCTCCCGCAGCGCGCGGTCCACCTCGGCGTACCAGTCCTGCCAGCCCGTGAGCTGCATGTCCTGCCAGCGCGTGCCGTGCCCGGGGAGCAGGGGCAGCGACACCGTGAGCCCTCGCGCGGCCAGGTACTCGGCCCAGGGGCGCAGCGACTGCGGGGAACCGGTGAAGCCGTGGCAGAGGAGGACGCCGACCTCTCCGCCCTCGTGGCGGAACGGCTCGGCTCCAGGGAGGACGGGCACCAGGGTCTCCTTGATCATGATGTACATCAGGTGGGTGCGTTGCTCTGTGTGACTTCACCGTACGCGACCGGGGTGGCACCGACCAGGGCCGTCGGGCCGCTGCCGGGAGAGCCACGGGATATGGTCTGTTCGACAGACACAGGAAGGCTTTCGAGTTGATCTACGGCGCAATGAAGTTCTCCATCGGCGGTTCACTGAAGCTCGCCTTCAGGCCGTGGGTGGAGGGCCTCGAGAACATTCCCGCGGAGGGGCCGGCGATCCTCGCGAGCAACCACCTGTCCTTCTCCGACTCCTTCTTCCTCCCGGCCGTGCTGGACCGGAAGGTCACCTTCATCGCGAAGGCGGAGTACTTCACCTCCCCGGGCGTCAAGGGCAAGCTGACGGCCGCCTTCTTCAAGGGCGTCGGCCAGCTCCCGGTGGACCGCTCCGGTGCGCGCGGGGCCGGCGAGGCCGCCATCAAGAGCGGCGTCGAGGTCATCGAACGCGGGGAGCTGTTCGGTATCTACCCCGAGGGGACGCGTTCACCCGACGGACGGCTGTACCGCGGCAAGCCCGGCGGCCTGGCCCGCGTGGCCCTGGCCACCGGCGCCCCCGTGATCCCGGTGGCGATGATCGACACCGAGAAGATCCAGCCGCCCGGCAAGGTGGTCCCCAAGCTGATGCGGCCGGGCATCCGGATCGGCAAGCCGCTGGACTTCAGCCGCTACCACGGCATGGACGGCGACCGCTTCATCCTCCGCTCGGTGACCGACGAGGTCATGTACGAGATCATGAAGCTTTCCGGCCAGGAGTACGTGGACATCTACGCGACGGCGGCCAAGCGCCAGATCGCCGACGCCGAGAAGGCCGCCGCCAAGGCCGAGAAGGCGGACAAGGCGGACAAGGCCGAGAAGGCCGAGAAGGCCGAGAAGGCCGACAAGGCGGAAAAGGCCGACGGCAAGGCGGAGTAGCGACGGGCGTACCGCCCGCGGGGGGTGGGGGAGATGGCGAAACGCGAACGCGTCGTACGCATGTCGGTCGAGCAGCCGCTTTGGCGCGCCCTGACCGCCTACCGGCTGCTGACCATGGTCTACGCCGTGGGGCTCTTCGTCGCCGCGTACCGGCGCTTCGACCGCCCCTGGATCGCGGCCGGCTACCTCGCCGTGCTCGTGGTCTGGACCCTGGCCACGCACGGCAAGGTGGCCAACGCCGCCAGCTGCACCAAGCGGTTCCTCGGCATCGACCTGACGGTCGCCCTCGTCGGGATCCTGCTCACCCCGCTCGCCGACACCCAGGAGCGGATCGCGGCCGGCGGTCCCACCCTGCCCACGATCTGGACGGCCGGCGCGGTCCTCGCCTTCGCCATCAAGGGCGGCTGGCGCTGGGCGTGCGTGGCCTCCACCTTCGTGGCCGCGGCCAACGTCGTCATCCACAGCGGCCAGCCCACCCGGGACACCCTGCACAACGTCCTGCTGGTGTGGGTCGCCTCGGTGGCCATCGGCTATGTCGTCGAGGTGGCCCGGGCCAGTGAGGCCACCCTCGCCCGCGCCCTGGAGATCGAGGCGGCCACCCGCGAGCGCGAGCGCCTCGCCCGCGACATCCACGACGGGGTCCTCCAGGTCCTCGCCATGGTCCAGCGGCGCGGCACCGAACTGGGCGGCGAGGCCGCCGAGCTGGGCCGGATGGCCGGGGAGCAGGAGGTGGCGCTGCGCACGCTGGTCAGCAGCGGGCTGGTGCAGCCCTCCCGGATCTCCAGCGACGGGTCGCGGGGCGCGCTGGTGGACGCGTACGAGGTCGAGGAGCCGGGCGCGGACGAGGGCGAGTTGGACGTGCGGACGCTGCTGGCCCCGCACGCCGGGTGCCGGGTGAGCTTCGCCGAGCCGGGCGCCCCGGTGCCGCTGCCGGTGCCCGCGGCGAAGGAGCTGGCCGCGGCCGTCGGCGCCGCCCTGGACAACGTGCGCAGGCACGCCGGGGAGGGGGCCAGCGCCTGGATCCTGCTCGAGGACTGGGGCGACGAGGTGATCGTGACCGTCCGGGACGACGGCCCGGGCATCGCGGCGGGCCGGCTCGACCAGGCGGAGGGCGAGGGCCGGATGGGAGTGGCCCTGTCCATCCGGGGCCGGCTGCGTGACCTCGGCGGCAGCGCCGAGCTGGTGTCCGTCCCCGGGCAGGGCACCGAGGTGGAACTGAAAGTACCGAGGGGGAGGACCCAGTGAGCGAGCTGAACGAGATCAAGGTGATGGTCGTCGACGACCATCCGATGTGGCGGGACGCGGTCGCCCGCGACCTGGCCGCCGCGGGCTTCGACCTGGTGGCCACCGCCGGCGACGGCCCCGAGGCGGTGCGCCGGGCCCGCGCCGTCACCCCCCACGTCCTGGTCCTCGACCTCAACCTCCCCGGCATGCCCGGGGTCCAGGTCTGCAAGGAGCTGGTGGGGGCCAACCCAGCGCTGCGGGTGCTGGTCCTGTCGGCGAGCGGGGAGCACGCGGACGTGCTGGAGGCGGTGAAGTCCGGGGCCACCGGCTACCTGCTGAAGTCCGCCGGTGCCCAGGAGCTGATCGACGCGGTCCGCCGGACGGCGGCCGGCGACCCGGTGTTCACGCCGGGCCTGGCCGGGCTGGTGCTCGGCGAGTACCGGCGCCTCGCCACCGACCCGGCGCCGGCCGCCTCCGACGAGGTGAAGGCGCCGCAGCTGACCGACCGGGAGACCGAGGTGCTGCGGCTGGTGGCCAAGGGGCTCTCGTACAAGCAGATCGCGGAACGGCTGGTCATCTCCCACCGCACGGTCCAGAACCACGTGCAGAACACCCTGGGCAAGCTCCAGCTGCACAACCGGGTCGAGCTCGTCCGGTACGCGATCGAGCGGGGCCTCGACGACGTGTAGCCGGTGGCGTCGGTCGTACTTATGTCCTCGTACGAGTGAACGGGTGTACGCAACGCCCCGTGATTCCGCCCGAATTGACTCTTCCAGATCTCTCGTTGTGACCTGGGTCACCACTAGCGTGGCCGTCATGGCGAAGGGAGATTCCATGAAGGTCGGAGTGCTGACCGGCGGCGGTGACTGCCCCGGGCTCAACGCGGTGATCAGGGCCGTCGTGCGCAAGGGCGAGCAGGAGTACGGATACGGGTTCATCGGGTTCAAGGACGGCTGGCGGGGCGCGGTCGAAGGGGCCACGGTCCCGCTCGACATCCCCGCCGTCCGCGGGATCCTGCCCCGCGGCGGCACCATCCTCGGCTCCTCGCGCACCAACCCGTTCAAGACGGAGAACGGCATCCGCGGCATCAAGGACAACCTCGCCAAGTACGAGGTGGACGCCCTGATCGCGATCGGCGGCGAGGACACCCTCGGGGTCGCGGCCAAGCTGTACGAGGAGTACGGCATCCCGTGCGTCGGCGTGCCGAAGACGATCGACAACGACCTGTCGGCGACGGACTACACCTTCGGCTTCGACACCGCCGTCGGCATCGCGACCGAGGCCATCGACCGGCTGCACACCACGGCCGAGTCGCACATGCGGGTCCTGGTCGTCGAGGTGATGGGCCGGCACGCCGGTTGGATCGCCCTGCACTCGGGCCTCGCGGGCGGCGCCAACGTCATCCTCATCCCGGAGCAGCGCTTCGACGTCGACCAGGTGTGCGCCTGGGTGACCTCCCGGTTCAAGGCGAGTTACGCGCCGATCGTGGTGGTCGCGGAGGGGGCGATGCCCACGGACGGGGAGATGGTCCTCAAGGACGCCACCACGGACTCCTTCGGCCACGTCCGCCTGTCGGGCGTCGGCGAGTGGCTGGCCAAGGAGATCGAGGCGCGGACCGGGAAGGAGGCCCGTACGACGGTGCTCGGGCACATCCAGCGCGGCGGTACGCCGAGTGCCTTCGACCGCTGGCTGGCGACCCGCTTCGGACTGCACGCGATCGACGCGGTGCGCGACGGGGACTTCGGCAAGATGGTCGCGCTGAAGGGCACGGACATCGTGCGGGTGCCCATCGCCGAGGCCACGGCGAAGCTGAAGACGGTGGATCCGGCGCTGTACCGGGAGGTCGGGGTCTTCTTCGGCTGAGCGCGGCGGGCGCCGAAGCGGCGAGCGGCAACACGGACCCATGGGTCGTATGGTGACAAACGACCCATGGGTACGAGGTACGGGAGCCGGCGTGGAGATCCTGGCATTCGGTGTGACGGCCGACGAGAAGCCGCTTCTGGAGCGTGCCTTCGCGGGGCAGCACGAGGTGCGCTGTCTGGAGGTCTTCATGACCGAGGACACCGCGCCCATCGCGGCCGGCTACGAGATCGTCTCCTCCAGCGTGAACGCGGACCTGAACGGCCGGGTGCTGCGGACCCTCGCGGCGGGCGGGACGAAGATGATCGCCCAGCGCTCCACCGGCTTCAACAACATCGACCTGGGCGTGGCCCGGCAGCTGGGCATGAGCGTCAGCCGGGTCTCCTACTACTCCCCGTACTCGGTGGCCGAGTTCGCGTGGGCCCTGGCGATGGCCGTGAACCGGCGGATCGTCCGGGCCTCGAACCGGACCCGGGACTTCGACTTCCGGCTGAACGGGCTGATGGGCCGGGACATGCGCGGCCGTACGGTCGGCGTGCTCGGCACCGGCAAGATCGGCGAGGCGTTCACCCGGATCGCGCACGGCTTCGGGATGAACCTGCTGGGCTGGGACGTCGTACAGAACCCGGCCTGCGTGGAGCTCGGCATGAAGTACGTGGACAAGGGCGAGCTGCTCGCCTCCGCGGACCTGATCAGCCTGCACGTGCCGCTGCTGGACTCCACCCACCACATCATCGACTCGGCGGCGCTGCGGCTGATGCGGGACGACGCGATCCTGGTGAACTCCAGCCGCGGCGGGCTGGTGGACGCGGACGCGCTGGTCTCGGAGCTCAGGGCGGGCAGGTTCGCGGGCGTCGGCCTCGACGTGTACGAGGCCGAGGCCGGGGTGTTCTTCCTGGACAAGTCCCTGGAGGCCGTCGAGGACGACACCCTGGCCCGGCTCGTCACGTTCCCGAACGTGGTGGTGACCTCGCACCAGGCGTACTACACGACCGACGCGGTGGGCCAAATCATCGACACCACCGTCGCCAACGTCGCCGACTACCTGGCCGGCCGCCGCTCCGAGAACACCCTGGTCCCCGACTGACGCTCCGCCGCCGCGGCTATGCCGGGGCGGTGGTCATCACGCCGGCCAGCAGTTCGCGCAGCAGATCCGCGCCCCGCAGGGTCAGCACCGACTCCGGGTGGAACTGCACCCCCGCGAAGCCGCCGCCGAAGCCGCCGCCGACGGCGCGGACCGCGTGGACCTCCCCGGTCACCGGATCGCGGGACACCTCGACGCCCGCCTGCGCCAGCCGGTCCGCGCCGGCGTCGTCGCAGTGCGCCGTGTACGTGTTGTAGAAGCCGACCACCTCCTCGGCCCCGAACAGGTCGATGCGGGTCTGCGCGCCCTGCGCCGGCTCCGCCTTGCGGACCAGCGGGAGGCCCAGCTCGGCCGCCAGCAGCTCGTGCCCCAGGCAGACTCCGACCAGGCCGTGGCGGTGGCCCGCCAGCAGCTCCGCCGCCAGTTCGCGCAGCATCCGCATCTTGGGGTCGGCCGCGTCCGCCGGGTTCCCCGGGCCCGGGCCCAGCACGACCGGGCCCTCCCAGGCCAGGGCCGCCGGCCGCAGCCCCGGATCGTCGTAGCGGCGTACGGTCACCGCCAGCCCGGCCACCCGAAGGACGTGCGCCAGCATCGCGGTGAAGGTGTCCTCGCCGTCCACCACCAGCGCGTGGCCGGCCGGCGCGGCCGGCTGCTCCTGCATCCGCAGCCAGAAGGGGGCCAGGTCCGCCCGCCGGGCCGCCAGGGCCGCCCGCACCCGGGGATCGTCGGCCAGCCGGAGCCCCTCGAAGGCCGGGCGGGGCGCCGCGGGCCGCACCCCGAGCGCCGCCAGCACCCCGGCGGCCTTCGCGTGGGTCTCCGCGACCTCGCCCGCCGGATCGGAGTGCCGCACGAGGGTGGCGCCGACCGGCACCCGCAGCCCGCCCTCCCGGTCGATGTCGGCGGTGCGGATCAGGATGGGGGAGTCGAGGGTCTGCGCGCCCGCCGGGTCCAGGCCCAGCAGGGCCAGCGCCCCCGCGTAGTAGCCGCGGCCCCCGGCCTCGTACCGCTCGATGACCCGGCAGGCGTTCTGCACCGGCGAGCCGGTCACCGTCGCGGCGAACATGGTCTCCCGGAGCACCTCCCGCACGTCCAGCGAGGACCGGCCGCGCAGCTCGTACTCGGTGTGCGCGAGGTGGGACATCTCCTTCAGCCGCGGCCCGACGACGACCCCGCCCATGTCGCCCACGGTGCACATCATCTTGAGCTCCTCGTCGACCACCATCGACAGCTCCTCGGTCTCCTTGCGGTCGCCGAGGAAGGCGAGGAGCGACTGCGCCGTGGGGCCTTCGGCGGGATACCGGTAGGTGCCGCTGATCGGGTTCATCACGACGGTCCCCCCGGACATCCGCACGTGGACCTCGGGGCTGGCCCCGACCAGGGTGCGCTCCCCGGTGTGCACGACGTACGTCCAGTACGCGCCGCGCTCGCCCTCCAGGAGCCGCCGGAACAGGGCCAGGGCGTCGGCGCGGCCGAAGCCCTCGATCCGGCCCCCGTAGGTGCGCCGGATGACGAAGTTCGCGCCCTCCCCGCGGCCGATCTCGTCCTCGATGACCCGCTCGACCGTGGCCGCGTACTCCTCGTCGGGAATGTCGAAGCCGCCCCCGTCGACCCGTACGGCGTGCGCGGGCAGCGCGGCCAGCGCCTCGGCGAGGGGGATCTCGTACGCCTCCTCGGCGGCCAGCACGCTCAGCGGCGTGCCGTCGTCGCGTACGTCGAACCCGCGCTCGCGGATCTGCCGGAAGGGGACCAGGGCGAGGGTGGGCAGCTCGCGGACGGGCAGGTCGGCGAGGCGCGCGGCCTCGTGGACCGGGCCGATCAGCACCTCGACGGTGTCGTGGTCGCGGCCGGGGGTCCGCCGGCGCAGCAGGGCGAACGGCGGGCAGGAGTCGTCGAGCAGTCGGCTGAGATTCATTCGGAGCGGCGTCCTTCCGGTGGGAGGAGCGGCCCCTGGCCCGCGCACAACGCGGAAGGCCGCCCCTCGGGGCGGCCTTCGCGTCGGTCGTGTCGTTTCTACGTACGCGCGAGGAGTGGGCCGCCGGAAGCGGGCCACCACCAGTTCAGGTTCGTGTGCGCGTACATGCAGCGCACCTTAGCCCAGATCGGCCCCGGCGTGCCGGGACGTTTCCCGGGGAGCGGGATGACCATGGATTCCGAAACTTCCGGAGCCGTCGACCTTCGAGCCGCATCCGTCTCATCAGGTGGGCGTGAGGCTGGACGGGACGAATGACACCGTAATGTGTACGGGGTGACCGTGAACGCTGAAACCCAAGCCCCCGCCGCCAAGGCGACCTGGCGAGACCTTCCCGCGGCGCAGCAGCCTTCGTACCCCGATGCCGAGGCTCTGCGCGCTGTCGTCGCGGACCTCGAGTCGTATCCTCCGCTCGTCTTCGCGGGCGAGTGCGACCAGCTGCGCGCCCGTCTGGGAGCCGTCGCCAAGGGCGAGGCGTTCCTGCTGCAGGGCGGCGACTGCGCCGAGGCCTTCGACGCCGTGTCCGCCGACCACATCCGCGCCAAGCTCAAGACGCTGCTCCAGATGAGCGCCGTCCTCACGTACGCGGCCTCCGTGCCCGTCGTCAAGGTCGGCCGCATCGCGGGCCAGTACTCCAAGCCGCGCTCCAAGGACACCGAGACCCGCGACGGCGTCACCCTGCCGACCTACCGCGGCGACTCCGTCAACGGCTTCGCCTTCACCGAAGAGGCCCGGATCCCGGACCCCGAGCGGCTCAAGCGCATGTACCACGCGTCGGCCTCGACGCTGAACCTGGTGCGCGCCTTCACCACCGGTGGTTACGCCGACCTGCGCCAGGTGCACGCCTGGAACCAGGACTTCGTGAAGACCTCCCCGTCCGGGCAGCGCTACGAGCAGCTCGCGCGGGAGATCGACAACGCGCTGAACTTCATGAAGGCCTGTGGCACCGACCCGGCCGAGTTCAAGGCCGTCGAGTTCTACGCCTCCCACGAGGCGCTGCTGCTCGACTACGAGGGCGCGCTGACCCGCACCGACTCGCGGACCGGCAAGCTGTACGACACCTCGGGCCACATGGTCTGGATCGGTGAGCGCACCCGCCAGCTGGACCACGCGCACATCGAGTTCTGCTCGCAGATCGCCAACCCGATCGGCATCAAGCTCGGCCCGACCACCACGGTGGACGAGGCGCTGACGTACATCGACCGGCTGGACCCCGAGCGCGAGCCGGGCCGGCTGACCTTCGTCGTGCGCATGGGCGCCGACAAGGTCCGCGACAAGCTCCCCGAGCTGGTCGAGAAGGTCACCGCGTCCGGTGCGACCGTCGCCTGGGTCACCGACCCGATGCACGGCAACACCTTCGAGGCGGCCTCGGGCCACAAGACGCGCCGCTTCGACGACGTGCTCGACGAGGTCAAGGGCTTCTTCGAGGTCCACAAGGGCCTCGGCACCCACCCGGGCGGCATCCACGTCGAGCTCACCGGTGACGACGTCACCGAGTGCGTGGGCGGCGGCGACGAGATCTTCGTCGACGACCTGCACCAGCGCTACGAGACGGCCTGCGACCCGCGGCTCAACCGCAGCCAGTCCCTGGACCTGGCGTTCCTGGTCGCGGAGATGTACCGCGATCAGTAAGTAGCTACCTACGACGATGGGGCGCGGATCGATGTGATCCGCGCCCCATCGTCGTATCGGGGGCTTTTAGGCGACCCTAACTTTGGGTACGGTTAGGTAAGCCTCACCGAATAGGGGTGGCTCGCTGAACCAGTCCGCCCAGGGAGGTGAACCGCGTGTACGTCTGCTCTTGTTTCGGGATCACCGACAAGCAGGTCAAGGACCACGCGGCCGCCGGGGCCTGCACTCCGCGCCAGATCGCCTCGGCCACCAAGGCCGGCACCGACTGCGGATCCTGCGTGCGCACCATCCAGGGCATACTCGGCCGCGGTGCGTGCCCGCGCCGGGAACTGCTGGAGAAGGGCAACGGGGCGGCCGTTCTCGCCGCCGAGGTGTCGCCCGGCCCGGTTCCGGCACCCTCGCTCGCGGAAGCCGCCTAGACCGGTTCGCCCGGCCCGCGCCACCCGCTCGGACGCCGTCCGGCCCTGCTAGCTCGGCTGCTCGATCAGCTGCGCGATGTACAGCGGCTCGCCCAGTGACTCGATGAGCTCCAGCTGGGTGTCGAGGTAGTCGATGTGGTGCTCCTCGTCCGCCAGGATGTCCTCGAAGAGGCGGGCGGAGGTGATGTCTCCCTTGCCGCGCATGACCTCGATGCCCCGCTTGAGCCGGTCGATGGCCTCGACCTCGACCTGGCGGTCCGCCTGGAACATCTCGGTGATCGTCTGCCCGACCCGTACGTGGAAGAGGCGCTGGTAGTTCGGCAGACCGTCGAGCATCAGAATGCGCTCGGTGATCTTGTCCGCGTGCTTCATCTCGTCGATGGACTCTTCACGCGTGTACTTGGCGAGCTTGGTCCAGCCCTTGTTGTCCTGGATGCGGTAGTGCAGCCAGTACTGGTTGATGGCGGTCAGCTCGCCGGTCAGCTGCTCGTTCAGAAATTCAAGGACCTCGGGGTCGCCCTGCATCGCAGAGGCTCCTTCCAGGCAATGTCATCAATGACGGGGCTGGGGGCACCTCCCAGCCGTGGCCGGGGGATTGGGCGCATCCTTGCACCGCCGCTGAAGGCCGTCCAGTAAGTGCCTCCTTAGTGGGAGTTGCCCGAATCGGTCCAGACCTGGTCATGACCACCCCGGCGCGTCTGTCACCATGGAGTCATGGGTCAGCCGGAAAGCCGGGAATCTCCGGGAGCAGAGCAGTCGGAGCTTCCACCGGGGCAGCGGTTGCAGCGGGGCTGGCCGGTCACCCACTACGGTCCTGTACCCAAGTTCAAGCCCGACCGCTGGGAGTTCCGCGTCTTCGGCGCGACGGCCGACGGTGACAAGCACTGCTGGAACCACGAGGAGTTCGCGGCGCTGCCGTTCGAGTCGGTCGTGGCGGACCTGCACTGCGTGACGAAGTTCAGCATGCCGGGCGCCGAATGGGGCGGCGTGCTCGCCCGTGAGATCCTCGCCCTGGCGCCGCCCGCGCCGCAGGTCACGCACGTGATGGTGTGGGCCGAGTACGGCTTCAGCTCCAATATGCGGCTGGCCGACTTCGCCTCCGAGCGGACCGTCTTCGCCACCCATCAGGGCGGTGAACTGCTCACCGCCGAGCACGGGTTCCCGCTGCGCCTGGTCGTCCCGCACCTGTACGCGTGGAAGGGCCCCAAGTGGGTCCGCGGCGTCGAGTACATGACCGCCGACCGCCGCGGCTTCTGGGAGGAGCGCGGCTACCACAACATCGGCGACCCCTGGCGCGAGCAGCGCTACTCGTACCAGGAGGAGCCGGGGGACGGCCCCGAGCTGTAGGGCTCGTCCGCGTCCGGCCGGTCAGTGGTACCGGTGGACGACCGCGTGGCCCTTGCCGCGGCTGATCAGCCACTTGTTGACCGGGACCGTGATCACGAAGGCGGCCGCGAGCGCGATCCCGAGGACCGCCCAGAACATCGGGTCCGACAGGTGCGCGTCCATCGCGCCCGGCCACAGGGCGATCACGCCGTTGTCGATCAGCTCCATGACGGTGATCGAAAGAGTGTCCGCGGCCAGCGCCACCCGGACGGCCGTACGCAGGCCCACCCCCGCCGCGAGGATCCCGCGCAGGGTGAACGCGTAGCCGAAGAGGAACGCGAGGGCGATCGCCAGGGCCATCGTCTGGACGTTCCCCCAGCCCAGCGCGGTCCCGATGACCATGCCGAGCACCTCGCCGACGGCGCATCCGGTGAGGCAGTGCAGGGTGGCCCGGGCGGCCGTGGCCCAGCCGGCACGTCCGTGGCCGTGGTGCGCGTGGCCGTGCTGTTCGTGAGCGTGCGGCTCGTGGCCGTGCCGCTCGTGGCCGTGGTGCCGGTGCTGCTCGTCCTCGTGGTGCGCGTGCTGCTCCATGTCGACCCCCTGATGGGAAAAGCCGGGTAGCGGTTCCGCCGATAGGGCAGAACCGTATACCCCCCTGGGGTATTCCTCAACGGATCGGGCGGTCACCCGCCCCCGCGCAGCTCCTTCAGCAGGGCCACGTCCGCCGCGTGCCCCTCCTTGCCGCCGGGAGTCTCGATGATCAGCGGTACGCCCGCCATCTCCGGGTGCGTGAACAGCTCGGCGAAGGCCTCGCGGCCGATGTGGCCCTGGCCGACGTTGGCGTGCCGGTCCTTGTGGGCACCGGCCCCTTCCTTGGAGTCGTTCGCGTGGACCAGCTTCAGCCGGCCCTCGCCCACCGTGTCCACCAGCAGGTCCAGCGTCAGCTTCGTCCCGCCCGGCTCCGCCAGGTCGTGGCCCGCCGCGAAGATGTGGCAGGTGTCCAGGCAGATCCCCAGCTTCGGGTGGTGGTCCAGCGCGTCGAAGTACGGCCCGAACTCCTCGGCCCGCGAGCACAGCGAAGAGCCCTGCCCGGCCGTGGACTCCAGCAGCAGGAACGGGTCGTCGTCGTGCGTCAGCTCATCCAGCAGCGGCAGCATGTACTCCCTGACCTGCGCGTACGCCGCCTCGCGCGGCCGGCCCCCGGTGGCCGAGCCGGTGTGCACGACCACCCCGAGCGCACCGATCTGCCGGGCCCGGCGCAGCGAGTGGCGCAGCGACTCCACCGACTTCTCGACGGTCGCCCCGGTGTGCGAGCCGAAGTTGATCAGGTACGGGGCGTGCACGTAGGCCGGGAGCGACTCCTGCGCGCACTGCGTCCGGAACAGTTCGTCCTGCGCCGGGTTGCCGACCGGCGTCGCCCAGCCGCGCGGATTCGCGACGAAGACCTGCACCGCCTCCGCGCCCATCTCCCGGGCGTACGTCAGACCGACCGAGGCGAGCCCGCCCGCGACGGGCACGTGCCCGCCCACCGGATTGCGTATCACCGCTGCTCACAGCCCCTTGGTCTTGATGACGATCGTGGTGCCCTCGGGGGCGTTCTGGCCGCCGGCCACCGACTGGGTGTCCACGGTCTTGCTGAACGAGATGAGCGGCCGCTCCACCTTCACCTTGAAGCCGGCGCCCTCCAGGGCCTTGCGCGCCGAGTCCACGTCCTGGCCGGTCACGTCCGGGACGGGGAGCTGGCGGGGGCCCTTGGAGACGGTCAGCGTGACCGTGTCCCCGGCCGCGGCCTGGGTTCCGGCGCCGACCGACTGGTTGGCGACCGTACCGGCCGGGGAAGGGGCGTTGACCTGTTCGGGAGCCGTGGCCACCTTCAGGCCGAGGCCCTCCAGGGCCGACTTGGCCTGCTCGAAGGGGAGGCCGGCAACGCTCGGCACCGGGACCGGACGGCCCTTGCTGACGATCATGGCGACGGCCGTGTCGGGGGCCCGCTTCTCGCCGCCCACCGGGTCGGTGCTGATCACCGAGCCCTGCGCGACGTCCTGGCTGAAGGCCTGCGTGACGATGCCGGGGGCCAGCCCGGTCTTCGTCAGCTCGGCCTTGGCCTCCTCGAGCGGGCGGCCCTTCAGGTTGGGCACTGCCACGACCTCGGGGCCCCGGGAGATGGTGAGCGTCACCGCGCCGTTGCCGCGGATCCGCTTGCCGCCCGGCGGGTCGGTGTTCATCACCGTGCCCCGGTCGAAGGAGCTGCTGAACTTCCGCTCGATCCGCTTCACGCCGAGGCCGGCCGCCGACAGCTGCGACTTGGCCTGCTCCTCGGTCTTGCCCAGCAGGTTGGGCACCTTGGTGAACTGGCCGGAGTTGATGTACCAGACCCCCGTGCCCAGGCCGAGGGCCAGCAGCACGCCCGCGACCACCAGCAGCACGCCGCGCCGGGGCCCGCGCCCGCCCGCCGGGGCGGGCGGACCGGACGGGGGCGGCGGCGGAACCTGCAGCCGGGAGGTCTGGTGCACGGGCCGGTGCGCGGTGACCGGGCGCGGGATCACGCTGGTGCGGTCCTCGGCGGCCGTCCGCTCCTCGGCGCGCGCCTGCGGCGGTACGGCGTCCAGCTCGGCGTCGCTGAGCCGTGCGCGGGCCTCGCGGGTGAGGCCGAGCAGGGCGGCGGCGTCGTAGGGGCGCAGCTCCGGGTTCCGCGCGGTGGCCTGCGCGACGAGCTCGTCGAGGCCGACGGGGAGACCGGGGACGGCGGCGGACGGGGGCGGCACGTCCTCGTGGAGGTGCTGGTAGATCACCTGGGCGGCGGAGCCGCCGGTGTGCGGCTTGGTGCCGGTGAGCATCTCGTACAGGACGACACCGCAGGCGTAGACGTCCACGCGGGTGTCGGTGACGCCGTTCTCGATCTGCTCGGGAGCCAGGTAGGAGACGGTGCCGAGGACGGAGCCGGTGGTGTTGGTCACCGAGTCCACGGACCGGACCAGCCCGAAGTCGGCCACCTTGACCCGGCCGTCGTCGCCGATCAGGACGTTCTCGGGCTTCATGTCGCGGTGCACGAATCCGGCCCGGTGAGCGGCGCCCAGGGCGGCGAGCACGGGCTCCAGGATGTCCAGCGCGGCCCGCGGCTGGAGCGCGCCGCGCTCGCGGAGCACGTCGCGCAGGGTGCAGCCGGAGACGTACTCCATGGCGAGGTAGACGTACGGCCCGTCCGTGCCCTGGTCGAAGACGGCGACGACGTTGGGGTGGGCGAGCCGGGCCACGGACTTCGCCTCCCGGATGAACCGGTCGACGAAGGCGGCGTCCGCGGCGAGGGCCGGGTGCATGACCTTCAGGGCCAGCACGCGGTCCAGGCGGGTGTCGACGGTCCGGTAGACCGTGGCCATGCCGCCGGCGGCGATGCGGGCGTCGACGCGGTAGCGGCCGTCGAGCACGCGCCCGACGAGGGGGTCATCCAGGGTCGTATCCACCCGGCGATTCTATTGGCGCGACGACGCGTCCTGGCCGGGCCGGGGCAGCCTTGCAGCCCAGCCGTGACATGGGAGGCCGGTACGGGGCCTGCGGCGCGGGCCCGCTATCTCCCCCTCGAGGTGTGGGGGCGGGGCGGTGGTTGCCCACCCGCCCCCACGTCTGCGGGCCGGGGGGGGGCCGGGGAGCGGCATCCCCGTGGACCGGATCAGAGAGGGTACGGGGGTTCCCGTCAGTCCCATCGTCCTTCCGTGTCGTGCCGGTCTCCCAAGGGCGCTCATTCGTCGCGTGACTGCGTGATCCCCTTCGGTGACGGGCGCGGGACCGGGCGTCGGCCGGCCGGGCATCCGGGCCCCCAGACCCCCGCCCCAGGGCCGGGGCGCAGTTAGCTGCACCAAATGTTGACCGGACCCCTGCGGAGCACCCAAGCGCGACAGATCGCTCTACGCGCTTCTCGGCGGCCGGCGGCCGTCTGGGGCTGGTCTCGGTTGGTCAGGGCTGGTGAGACAGCTGGTGAAGCCGTCGCGGACGAGGGACTCGTAAGCGACATGCACGCCCTCCGGTACGTCCTGGGCGATGGCGAAGCCCTGCTTCGGGTACTCGATCACCCGTTGCAGGTCGCCGACGATCATGCTGATCACGGATTCCTCGTCGCCCATGCCTTTGAGGTAGGTCTCGAAGGACAATGGGTCGGAAGCGCACACTACTTCGACGTCGGGCCACTGCTCGCGGCAGGTGGCGAAGGCCCGTCGCTCCATGTACGGCATGCTGATCAGCAGCACGGAACGGGGGCGGATCCCGGCGGCGGTAAGAGTCTCACGCGCGAACGCGATGTTCTGCCCGGTGTTGGCCGCCTTCGGCTCCAGCAGCATCACGTGGGCGGGTACGCCGAGCGCGAGGGCGTGTTCGTGGAAGTGCACGGCTTCGCCACGGGGGAACACGCTGCTGGTGGCCGCGCTGTTGCCGCCGGTGAACACGAGGGCGGGGAAGAACCCGGTCTCGTACAGGTGGGCGGCGTAGGTGCTTACGCCGAGGTCGTTGCAGCCCAAAGCAATGGCCGCGTCGCACGGGAGGAGTTCGTGACGCATGTGGTGGTAGTCCCAGATCAGCTGGGCGGCCTGCAGCTGATCCTCGGTGATTCCCTGCGGGCGTCCGTCTGCCACTCGGTGCTCCCTGGTCGGCGGTGTAGGGGTTTGAAGGCGCCCTCGCACGTCCGTCTGATGGCCTCGATGCTACGTAGTTGATGCCCGAGGTCGGACTGAGCGGCGATCTTTGCGGCTTCGTCGAGAAGGCGGAGCCCGTCGTCACGGGTGGCGGGATCGGTGCGCAAGATGTGGGCTTGAGCGGTGGTGAGCTGCACCCGTTGCATCGGGGACCGCACGGTGCCCGTGCTACAGGCGACGTCCAGGAACCGGAACGCGGCGGTGAGGTCTCCGGCGTCGCGGCGGGCGAGGGCGAGCTTCTGGTGGGCCACCGACCAGTCGTCGGGTTCGGCTAGGTTCTCGAAGTCACGAGTCGCGGCTGTCATGACACGCGTCGCGTATTCGTGCTGACCGTCCTTGCTCAGCGCGGTTCCCACCCACAAGCGGGCACTCGCGCGGTCGCGAGGAGAGAGCCGGTCGTCGACAGCCAGGGTTTCGTAGGCGCGAGCAGCGGTTTCCAGCTCGCCGGACATCTCCATGACGATCGCGAGGGACAGGTCGAGCTGGGCTACACGGCGCGGGATGCCGAGGTGCGTGAAGACGGCGCGCGCACCGACATAGGAGTGCTGGGCGGACAGCAGTCCGGCGGGCGTTCCCCGATATCGCTTGAGGTCGCCGAGCAAGGCGGTCGAGCGGGCAAACAGATACAGGCCCTTCTCGTCCAGATCGGGGGTCTTGAAGCGGCTTGGCCACCGGCTGAGCAGGCTATCGGCGAACGTGAAATCCTGTTGAGAGAGGGCCACCACGACCCGGTCCAGGTCATCGGCCCAGGATTCGTACTCCCAGGCCAGCGGACCTGCCAGTGTCACCCGCCGTGCGGTTTCCGTCCCCGGGTGTCCGGCCTCGGACAGAAACGTCTCGAACCGCAGATGGGCGGCCGCATTCGCACGTGCCAGAGCTGTGTCGAGGATCGCCTGGGTGTCCGGGCGGGGCTCGGTTAGCCCCTGGAGCTTCTCCCACTTTGAGATGGTCCGCACGCCGACACCGAGGTGTTCGGCAAACGCGCGGACGCTCAGCCGCAGCGCGAGCCGGAGTGCCTTGGCCTCCAGCCCGGTCCAGTGGTGCACGGTCGCCACACATCGCTCCCTTCCCACCGCCATCGAATCACGCCGGACCGCCTAAGGGGGACGCAAGTACAACGGAAGTGCAACAAGCGGTCATTCCCGCACGGTTGGGACGCGTCCAGGCTGATGGGTGAAACCACCTGCCTATGGAGGAGTTGACCTGTGACCGACCGCATCGCGCACAGCTGCGTCTGCGAGGCGCCCGAGACCGCGGACGTGCCTGTCAAGAGGGTGGCCGCCATGGCTGAGCCCAGTACCGGCCTGCTTGATCGGGCTCAGGCCGGCTGGGAGCGCTTCCTCAGCACCTTCGAGGCGGTCTGCCATGACTGAACGCTACGGGTACGTCCCCCATCGGCTCCTACGACACCGTGTCCGGGACCTCGCGTCCGGCACCGAGGGGGTGCTGATGGCAGTGATCAACGAAAACGTCTCGGATTCGTTGGCCCATGAGCGCTGGATGGAATTGGCCTACATCCGCAACGCCTCCGGCCGAGAGTTCACCACCGCCGTCGCCAACGTTGAACGCGCCCACGACCAGCCGCAGACGGCCGCCGGTCGCCGAGATCAGAGGAGCGCGTAGCGATCTGCTGCGTCTGGGTGCTCCCCAGGGGGCTCTGGGCGGCATTTGGGGCAGGTAGTCGGGCCCCCGGCCCCGAGCCATGGCTTTGAGGGAACGGCACGATACGGAAGGACGATGGGGCTGACGGGAACCCTCCGAACCCTCTCTGATCCTGGCCAAGGGGCTACCGCTCCCCGGCCCCCGGACCCGCACCCGGGGGCGGGTGGGCAACCGCCGACCGGCCCCGGGGGGCGAGGGGAGGAGATGGCGGGCCCGCGCCGCAAGTCCCGTACCCCACCCTCCCTCAGAACGCCGGGCGTTCCGGGTCCAGGGTGGCGCGGCCCTCCGCAGGAGACGACGCGTGGGCGGCGAACCGGCGCTGCGGGATGCGCCCCGCGCGAAACGCGAGCCGCCCCCCCGACACGGCATCGCGCATGGCCGCGGCCATCAGCGCCGGCGCCTGGGCCCGCGTCACCGCCGAGGCGAGCATCACGGCCGCACAGCCCAGCTCCATCGCCAGGGCCGCGTCCGAGGCCGTCCCGGCGCCCGCGTCGAGGATGACCGGGACCCCCGCCCGTTCCGTGATCAGCTCGAAGTTGTGCGGGTTGCGGATCCCCATGCCCGAGCCGATCGGCGACCCCAGCGGCATGATCGCCGCGCAGCCCACGTCCTCCAGCTTGCGCGCCAGCACCGGGTCGTCGTTCGTGTACGGCAGGACGGTGAAGCCCTCGTCCACCAGGGTCTCGGCCGCGTCGAGGAGCTCCACGCCGTCCGGCAGGAGGGTCCGCTCGTCCGCGACCACCTCCAGCTTGATCCAGTCCGTGCCCAGCGCCTCCCGCGCGAGCCGCGCGGTGAGCACGGCCTCGCCCGCCGTGAAGCAGCCCGCCGTGTTGGGGAGGACCGCGATGCCGAGCTTCGACAGCACGGAGAGGACGGAGCCCTGGACCGTCGGGTCCAGCCGCCGCATCGCCACCGTCGTGAGTTCCGTGCCGGAGGCCACCAGGGCCCGCTCGAGCACGTCCAGGCTCGGGGCCCCGCCCGTACCCATGATCAGGCGGGAGGAGAAGGTCCGGCCGCCGAGCGTGAAGAGGTCGTCTGCCATGGCGCTCAGCCTCCCTGGACCGCGGTGAGGATCTCGACCCGGTCGCCCTCGCCCACGGCCGTGGCCGGCCACTGCCCGCGCGGGACCACGGTCTCGTTGAGCGCGGCGGCGACTCCGGAGGGCGCCGCGGTGAGGGTGGCGACCACCGCGTCGAGCGTGGTGCCGGCCGCGACCTCGCGCGGCTCGCCGTTGACGGAGATGGTCATGCGTACGACTCCTGACGTGCGGCGGAGAACCGGCGGGGGCTGAAGGGGCGGGCGATCGGCGGCAGTTCGCCGGTGGTCAGCAGGTCCGCCATGACCTCGCCGGTGAGCGGGGTCAGCAGCACCCCGTTGCGGTAGTGCCCGGTCGCCAGGTGCAGGCCCGGCAGGTCGGTCGGGCCGAGCATCGGCGCGTTGTCGGGCGAGCCGGGGCGCAGTCCCGCCCGGGTTTCCACCAGCGGGAGTTCGGTGATGCCGGGCACCAGCTCGTGGGCGTCGCGCAGGAGTTCGTAGACCCCGCCCGCGGTGACCGTGGTGTCCCAGCCGAGTTCCTCGCTGGTGGCGCCGATGACGAGTTCGCCGCTCTCCCGCGGCACCAGGTAGACGTGGCTGCCGCGTACGACGGCCCGTACGGTCCGCGACAGGAACGGCGCGTAGGCGGGGGGCACCGACAGGCGCAGCACCTGTCCCTTCACCGGGCGTACGGGTGCCACCACCTCCGCCGGTACGCCCGCCAGCCGGCCGCTGAGCGAGCCCGCCGCCAGCACGACCTGGTCGGCGCGCAGCTCCGTACCGTCGTCGAGGACGGCGCCGGCCGCCCGGTCGGCGGTGACGAGCAGCCGTTCCACGGCCGCCCGGTGGACCTCCACCCCGGCCCGTTCGCACGCGGTGAGCAGGGCGGCCGCGAGCAGCCGCGGGTCGACCTGGTGGTCGCCGTCCACGCGCAGCCCGCCGCGGACGCCCGGGGCCAGCATCGGCTCCAGGCGGCGGCACTCGCGGCCGGTGAGCCACTCCGATTCCAGGCCGCAGCGGCGCTGGAGGGCGTGCAGCTCGCGCAGGTGGAGCCGGTCGTCGGCGTCCAGGGCGACGGCGAGGGTGCCGCAGGCGCGGTAGCCGATGTCCAGGCCGCCGCTCGCCTCGGCGAGCTCGGCGGCGAACTCCGGATAGCGTGCGGCGGAGGCGAGGCCCAGGCCCAGCAGGGCCTCCTCGCCGTAGTGCAGCTCCGTGACCGGGGCGAGCATGCCGGCCGCGACCTGGGCGGCCCCGCCGCCGGGGGCCGGATCGGCCAGTACGGTGCCGAGGCCCCGGCGGGCCGCCTGCCAGGCCGTGACGAGTCCGATGATCCCGCCCCCGATGACGAGGACGTCGGATCCCTTCCGAGATGAGTGCATGGGCGTCCAGCCCCTCCCTTCGCCGGCATGACCCGGATCAGGTTCGTACGGTCGGAGGCCGTCCAGCCTCCCTCTCAGCCCGGTGCGCCCGGACTCCCGCGATAGGTACGGTGGCCAGACTAACCCCGTCGCCGACGGCGGGTAAGGGGCACCTATTCCTGACGGGCCGTCAGATGATTAGGGTGGCCGGGTGAACGAGCAGACGGAACAGACTGAGAGCGGCGTCGTGATCGTCGGCGCCGGAATGGCCGGTGTGCAGACCGCCGTCGCCCTGCGCGAGGGCGGATTCACCGGCCCCGTGACCCTGCTGGGCGCCGAGCCCCACCAGCCCTACGACCGGCCCCCGCTGTCCAAGGCGGTCCTGCTCGGCAAGGCCGAGGACTCCGCCTTCGACGTGGACTTCGAGGCGCTGGACATCGACCTGCGGCTCGGCACCGAGGTCACCGGGCTGCGGGCCGGCGCACGCGAACTGGACACCGAGGCCGGGCCCGTCCCGTACGGGGTCCTCGTCCTGGCCACCGGCGCACAGCCGCTGACCCTGCCCGGGACCGACGGCGTCCAGGGCGTGCACCTGCTGCGCACCCTGGACGACGCGGAGCGGCTGCGCCCCGTACTGGCAGCCGCGCCCTCGGTCGTGGTCGTCGGGGCGGGCTGGATCGGCGCCGAGTTCGCCACCGCGGCCCGCGAGGCGGGCTGCGAGGTGACCGTGGTCGAGGCCGCGGACCGGGTCCTGGCGGGCGCGCTGCCCGCCGAGGTCGCCGAGCCGATGGCCCGCTGGTACGAGGAGGCCGGCGCCGGCCTCGTCACCGGAGCGAAGGTCGCCGGGGTCGAGGAGGGCCGGGTGCTCCTCGCCGACGGGCGGGCGCTGCCGGCCGGCGCGGTGGTGGTGGGCATCGGCGCCCGCCCCGCCACCGGCTGGCTGGCCGGGACCGGCGTGGAGCTCGGCCCCGACGGCTCGGTCACCGCCGACGCCCACCTGCGGACCTCGCTGCCCGGCGTGTACGCGGTCGGCGACTGCGCCTCCTTCCCCTCGGCCCGCTACGGGACCCGGCTGCTCGTGCACCACTGGGACAACGCGCTCCAGGGGCCGCGGGCGGTCGCCGCGAACATCCTGGCCGGGGAGCCGGCCCGGGCCTACGACCCCGTGCCGTACTTCTGGTCGGAGCAGTTCGGCCGCTTCGTCCAGTACGCCGGCCACCACGGCGGGGCCGACACCCTGCTCTGGCGCGGCGACCCGGGGGAGCCGGCCTGGTCGGTGTGCTGGCTGAAGGACGGGGCCCTGGTCGCGCTGCTGGCCGTCGGCCGCCCCCGCGACCTGGCGCAGGGCCGCAAGCTGATCGAGACGGGGGCGCAGCTGGACCCGGCCAAGGTCCGCGACCCGGGTACCCCGCTCAAGTCGGCGACGGCCTGACGGCGGAGCACCGGGCCCCCGGACGGCTCGCCCCGGTACCGGCGGCCCAGCCGAAGTGGCAGGCTTGTCCCCGTGACCGAGATTGACGCAAAGATCGATGCCCTTGTCCCCTCCTGGCTGCACCTCCCCGACATCGCGGAGATGCTCGACGTCGAGGTGACCCGGGTCCGCCAGATGGTCAAGGAGGGGCAGCTCATCGCCGTACGCCGGGGCGAGAACCGCGCCCTGCAGGTACCGGCCCCCTTCATCGACGGAGACAAGGTCGTGAAGGGCCTCGTCGGACTGCTCACCGTGCTGCGCGACGACGGCTTCTCCGACGCGGAGATCCTGGAGTGGCTCTTCACGGCGGACCCGACCCTGCCCGGCACCCCCGCGCAGGCGCTGAGCGAGAATCGCGGCACGGAGGTCAAGCGCCGCGCCCAGGCGCTCGCCCTCTGACCTGATCCGCATCCGCTCCACCGCGGTGTACGGGCCCCCGGGGTCCGTACACCGCCTCCATCACGGGGGTACACCCATGCAGCTGTCCGACGCCCGGCTCTACCTGTGCACGGACGCCCGCAAGCGCCAGGGTGACCTCCCCGAGTTCCTGGACGCCGTACTGGCCGGCGGCGTGGACATCGTCCAGCTGCGCGACAAGGGCATGGAGGCGGGCGAAGAGCTCGAGCACCTCCAGGTCTTCGCCGAGGCCGCCCGGCGCCACGGCAAGCTGCTCGCCGTGAACGACCGGGCCGACGTCGCCCACGCCATCGGCTCCGACGTGCTCCACCTCGGCCAGGGCGACATCCCCGTGCCCGCCGCCCGCGCCATCCTCGGCGGCCCCGGCTCCGTGCTCATCGGCCGCTCCTGCCACGCCGAGGCCGAGGTCGACGCGGCCGTGGCCGAGCCCGGCGTGGACTACTTCTGCACCGGCCCCTGCTGGCCCACCCCCACCAAGCCCGGCCGCTACGCCCCAGGCCTCGGACTCGTCCGGTACGCCGCCTCGCTCGGGCAGGACCGGCCCTGGTTCGCGATCGGCGGCATCGACAGCGGCAATCTGGACGAGGTGCTGGACGCCGGAGCCACCCGCGTCGTCGTCGTCCGGGCCCTCACCGAGGCCACCGACCCCGGCGCCGCCGCCGCGGAACTCGCCAAGCGGGTCCGCGCCCGCCTCGGCTAGGACGGGCCCGCCCCCCGGAGGGTGTCCAAAAACGTGTCCAAAAGGCGGACACCGCTTCGGTGTCCGCCAGCCCGCGTCTAACCTGCCCGTATGGCCTCTGGTACCGCTTCCACCTGGTCGGATCGTGCACACACGGTCCGCGACCTCCTCGCGTCCGGGCGCTCGTACTCCTTCGAGTTCTGGGCCCCCAAGACGGAGAAGGGCGAACGCAACCTCTGGAACGCGCTGCGGCGGGTCGAGGCGGTATCCCCGAGCTTCGTCTCCGTGACCTACGGAGCCGGCGGTTCCACCCGCGGCGGCACCGTCAAGGCCACCGAGCAGATCGCCTCGGACACCACCCTCACCCCGGTCGCCCACCTCACCGCCGTCGACCACTCCATCGCCGAGCTGCGCCACGTCATCGGCCAGTTCGCCGACGCCGGCATCCGCAACATGCTCGCCCTGCGCGGCGACCCGCCGGGCGACCCGATGGCCGATTGGGTGGCGCACCCGGAGGGGGTGCACTTCGCCGCCGACCTGGTCCGGCTGCTCAAGGAGTCCGGCGACTTCTGCGTGGGCGTCGCCGCCTTCCCCGAGATGCACCCGCGTTCGAAGGACTGGGATACGGACATCCGGCATTTCGTGGACAAGTGCCGCGCGGGCGCCGACTATGCGATCACCCAGATGTTCTTCGATCCGGAGAATTATCTGCGGCTGCGCGACAGCGTCGAGAAGGCGGGCTGCGAGACCCCGATCATCCCCGAGGTCATGCCTGTTGTGGGCATCAAGCAGCTCGACCGGCTGCCCCAACTCAGCAACGCGGTCTTCCCCGCGGACGTGAAAGAACGCATGCTCGCCGTCAAGGACGACCCGGCCGCTGTACGCTCCATTGGCATCGAGTTCGCCACGGAGTTCTGCGCGCGGCTGCTGTCCGAGGGTGTCCCAGGGCTGCACTTCATCACGCTGAACAATTCCACGGCGTCTCTCGAGATCTACGAGAACCTGGGCCTGCACCAGCGGGCCTGACCGGCGGGCCCCCGTTGCCTGGGCGGCCGGCCGTACCGAGAGGGGCCATGCATGGGTATGACGGTCCTCTACATCGCGTTCGGCTTCGTCGCGCTGTGGTTGCTTGCCGAGGTCCTGATGCAGTACAAGGCCCGGCTCCGCTGGCGCCTGCTCGCCTTCACCGGCTTCCTCGGCGTGGTCGCCGGGGTGGTCCTGCCGTCGGTGCCGGTCATCGGCGCCGGCGCGGCAGCGTTCGCCGTGGGCCAGACCCTGGTGACGCTCTCCTTCCGCAAGGGCTTCGTGGCCGGCTGGGCGCTGCGGCGCGGCGGGGAACCCGTACGGCAGTCCGGCCGCCGGCGCTCCGGCGGCGCGCGTCCCGAACCGGCCCTCCAGGTCACCGCGCTGGAGTACGAGGGCGCGGACGGGGCCGCGGAAGCGGCCGAAGACCGCGTCTCCGAGCGGCGGTTCCCGCCCGCGGTCGAGGACGTCTACAGCCCGCAGCCGATGCCCGAGGACACCGGCTCCTACGGCATACAGAGCTTCGCGCCCACCGCCGACGCGGGCCAGACGGCCGCCTTCGCCTCGCCGTTCACCACGGCCGAGCAGGACGCCCACCAGTACGCCGCGTACTACGACCCCGCGGGCCAGGGCGGGGTCGGCGGGTACGACTACTCCGCCGGCTACCAGCCGGGCGATCAGCAGCAGGTCTACGCCGCCTACTCGGACCCGTACATCGGCACCGGCGGGGGCCTCGGACAGCCGGCGTCCTACGACTACGCGAACGACGCGAACTACGCCCAGTACTCCGCCTACCCCCCGTACCCCGACCACGGGCAGCAGCAGTACTCCATGGACACCCCGCCCGGCGGGGTCTGGGTCCCGCAGCAGCGCGACGCCGCCCAGCCCTACCCGGGGGACGAGCAGGGCGGCGAGCCGCCGCAGCAGTACCCGTACCCCCAGCAGGGCGAGTACGAGCAGTACCGCTACTGAGCGCCCGCCGGCCGCGGCCCGGTCACTGGGAGCCGCGGAACTCCGCGCCCTCCACGATCAGCCCGGCCACCAGGGCCCCGGTCATCCCGGCGTGCGCCAGCCCGCCGCCGGGGTGCGCCCAGCCGCCCGCCAGGTACAGCCCCGGCACGGCCGTGGCGTTGGCCGGGTAGAGCAGCCGCCCGCCGGCCCCCGCGAGGGCGGGGGCGGGCACCGAGCCGCCCGGGGCGCCGGTCGCCGCCTCGATGTCGGCGGGGGTGTGCGCCTCGTGCCACAGCAGCCGCTCCCGCAGCCCCGGCACGGCCCGCCCGGCCAGCTCCAGCAGCCGCTCGGGGGACGGGTCCGCCGCGCCCGTCGCGCCCGCCGGTCCGCACACGGCGGTCACCGTCACCGCCTCGTGGTCCGCGTCGGGGCGGGTGGCGGGGTCGTCGGGGCGCAGGACGGTGACGTCCAGGCCGGGGGAGTGCACGAGGGTGCGGTGGACGGTCCCCGGGGGACGGGCGCCGCTCAGCGCGAGGAACAGGGTGAGCCGGCTCGGCAGGTCCGGGCCGCGGGCCGGGACCGCCTCGCGCGGCCAGGGCAGGGAGGCGGCGGGCAGCAGCCGCGGGTCGATCCCGCAGACGACGGAGTCGGCCGCGACCTCACTGCCGTCGGCCAGCAGCAGCCCGGCCGCACGGCCCGCGTCGGTGCGGACCTCCCGGACCTCCGCGCCGAAGACGAACTCCACCTTCCGCTCACGGCAGCGCTCGTGGACGGCGGTGGCCAGGGCCCGCATCCCGCCGCGCACGTACCAGCTGCCGAAGGTCTGCTCCATGTACGGCAGCACGGCGGCCGAGCCGGGGGCCCGGCCGGGGTCGATCCCGTACGCGCGCACCCGGCCGGCCAGCAGCTCCCCGAGACCGCCGCCCAGCTCCCGGTCGGCCACCTCGGCGAGGGTCGGGGGCCGGCGGCGCAGGAGGCCGCCGCGGCGCAGCGCGGGGTACGGGTCGGCGGCCAGGGCCCGGCGGTCGGCGGGCAGCGGTTCCTCCAGCAGCGGCCGGCGGGTGGCGTCCCAGGCGTCCCGGGCGCGGCCCAGCACGGCGTTCCAGCGCTCGCCCGCGCCCTGGCCGAAGGCCCCGTCGAGGGCGGCGGCGACCCCGCCGCGGGAGGCGCCGGGCAGCGCGACGTCGACTCCGTGGTGGGGGAGGACGTGCCGGACGGCCGGGTCCGCCTGCGCCATGTCCACGCAGGTCTCCAGGGACCGCTTGCCGGTCTTGACGAACAGGTCGCGGTAGACGGCGGGCAGGTGCAGCAGGCCGGGCCCGGTGTCGAAGGCGAAGCCCTCGCGCTCGTACCGGCCGACCGCGCCCCCGTACGTCGCCCCGCGCTCGTACACCGTCACCCGGTGCCCCGCCACGGCCAGCCGGGCCGCCGTCGCCATCGCGCCCATCCCGGCGCCGATCACCGCAATTCGTGCCATGCGGATGAGCCTATCGAGGGAGGCGTCCCCTCAGGTCAGGGAGGTGGGGCGGCGGTGTGCGCGCGGGCTTCGGCGGCCAGCCGCTTCTCCTCGCGGCGCTGGGCGCGGCGGCGCAGGAAGCGGCGGATCCGGGTCCAGAGGAAGATCAGCAGGGCCAGCCCGGCGGCCAGCAGGACGGCCGCGATGATGGCGGCGGCCTCGGGGTTGAACATCGCGAAGGTGACCAGGCCCGCCACGCCGAGGTCCTCGGCGGTGCTCATGGCGATGTTGCTGAACGGCTCGGGCGAGGTGTTGATCGCCATCCGGGTGCCGGCCTTGACGAAATGGCTGACCAGGGCGGTGGAGCCGCCCACCGCGCCGGCGGCGATGTCGGAGAGCGAACCGCTCTGGCCGGCCAGCAGCGCGCCCACCGTGGCACCGGCGACCGGGCGGATCACCGTGTGGACCGAGTCCCAGACCGAGTCCACGTACGGGATCTTGTCGGCGACGGCCTCGCAGAGGAACAGCACGCCCGCGACGATCAGCACGTCGGTGCGTTGCAGGGAGGCCGGGACCTCGTCGGTCAGGCCGGTCGCGCCGAAGACGCCGAGCAGGAGGATCACGGCGTACGCGTTGATCCCACTGGCCCAGCCGCTGGTGAAGACCAGGGGGAGCACACTCACCCCCACATCATGCCGCAGCGCGGTGCCGCGGAGCAGTGAGGGGGCGGTAACCGGCCGGCGTTCCTACCCACAATAAAGTTTGGCGGGGGGGCGTATGGCCCCGGTGGGAAACGCGGGGGGGCCCCCGGT